>JBGVTM010000092.1 GCA_041862535.1 Candidatus Neomarinimicrobiota bacterium
TACCGGTAGCACTCTAATTAGTGACAGTTATTGCATGGGTATCGTAAAAATGCGATACATTGTCGTCATCGAGAAGGCCGATAAGGACTATGGTGCCTACGTTCCCGACCTGCCGGACTATGTGGCAGTGGGTGAGACTGGGGAAGAAGTGCTCAGATTGATCCGCTGCTTGGAGTTCTGCGACCATCAGACAAAAATGCCCGCCCCCCGCTTCGGCGTCCTGCAGGTGTAATCTTCTCACAATTCCTGGAAGCTGCATGATGGTTTTTGCATTCTGGGCGGTCGGTGGAATTATCCTGCTCTACCTGGTCCTGCTTGTCTGGATGCGTACAGGGCTGCGAAGATTGGCGCCCACGACCGATACTACCGTCACCCCTGATGTCAGCATCATCGTCGCCGCTCGGAATGAGGCCCTGAATATTCCGCGCTTGCTGGCCGCTCTACAGCGACAGTCTTACCCCGCTGACCGGCTGGAAATCATCGTGGTCGACGACGGCAGTACCGACGATACCTTCCTGATCCTGCAGCTTCATGCCAGGAAGATGAGTAATCTCCATCCCATTCGCATCGATCATCCCCCGGCCGGGTGGGGACCAAAGAAATGGGCCCTGACAACGGCTGTAAATCAGGCGAAGGGCGAAATCATCCTCACCACCGACGCCGATTGCATCCCCGGTCCCCACTGGGTGGAACGAATGGTGCGATATTTCGCCAATCCGGCTGTCGGCATGGTGATGGGACCATCCCCCTTGGTCACTGAACGGCGGAGTTTCTGGCGGGAGGCGCTGTTCCTGGACAGCTGCGCCATGGATGCCCTCACCGCCGGTGGCCTGGCCCGGGGACTGGCCCTCACTTGCACCGGACGCAATCTGGCTTATCGGAAACGCATCTTTGAAGAATTGGGCGGATTTAAGGGGGTTGAGCACTTTGTATCGGGTGATGATGACCTGCTGATGCAGAAAGTGGCCGCCACTCGCTGCTGGCGGATCACCTTCGCTGCTGAGGCCGAGGCTACGGTTCCCAGCCCACCCCCGGCTACAGTGGGCGCCTTTGTCCGACAGCGGCTTAGATTCGCCTCCAAGGGCCGCTATTACTTCGGACTGGATACCGGCCCCTGGTTCAAATTGATCCTCCCCTTCCTGTATCTGACCAACCTCGCAGCAGTGACCGGTTTGGTACTATTGGCACTAATCCTGCACCCCCTCTGGCTGGCGCCTATTGCTATCAAGATGGCGGCTGAGGCCCTCCTGGTCTATCCCTATCTGCGCCGGATTAATCGGTCGGTAAGGGTCGCGACCTTCATCATTGCCGGTCTCGTCCATCCGCTGTATGTGGTCGTGTTCGGTGCCTTTGGCAACCTGCACAAGCTGGCCTGGAAGGGCAGGCATTACGAAAGCTCCCGGGTATCGGCAACCAATGTGACGAAACCGGGCTAGGTCCTGTTTGTGTCGCATCAACCTGGGCATAAGGGGAAAGGGACCACGTCTGTATCGGCCGTGACTGGGGCTTGCGGGCCGATTCAGTGGGCGCCCCTGACAACCTTACTGCCAGCGGCCCCGGAGAATAACGGGAGAGAGGTAATAGATCTGTGAAGGACCAGTTGCAGCGGGAAGTGGCCGAAGCCTTCGAGACAACACCCGAGCTGCTGCCTTATATCCCCGAACTTCTGGCCGACCTGTGGGAGCTGGGCAGTTCCCCGGAACTGATCATTGAATGGCTGCGGCTGCTTGATCTACTGCCACAGTCGACGCGCGTACTTGACTTGGGCTGTGGCAAAGGAGGGGTCGCTATTAGACTGGCCCGGGAACTGGGTTTTCAGGTCCTGGGCGTCGATTTATTTGAGCCGTTCGTGCAGGATGCCCGGCGGCGGGCGGTGGAAATGGGTGTTGCTGATCTCTGTCAGTTCGTAGTGGCCGATATGCATACCACCCTGGAGGATGCCGGGGAGTACGATGTGGTTATATATGCTTCGGTGGGTAGGGTGCTCGGCAGCTTCGATGAATGCATCGCCCGGCTGAGGCAATCCGTGCGGCCGGGCGGCTTTATGGTCATCGACGATGGGTTCCTCAAAGAGCGGACAGCTCTTGAGCGACCCGGTTACGAACACTACGCGCCCCACGAAGAGACCGTCAGGCAGCTCACCAGCCATGGAGACACGCTTCTCCGCGAGAAGGTCCTATCGGTAGATGAGATCCGGGCCATCGACCGTCATTTTATCGAGTGCATCCGCAAACGGGCCGCGGGGCTGGCCAGGCGACACCCTGAAGCGGCTGATCTACTGTCCGCGTATATCCAGCGGCAGGAGCACGAGTGCGAAATAATAGAGGCGGAAGTTTCTGGCGCAGTCTGGCTGCTCCAGCGAGCTTGTTAGCTTTGAATGAATGCTTCAGCAACTTGTCTGAGAATAATCCCGCTGTACGGCCAGCATTCATCGGCACGAGGCCTCCCGGTGGACAATGATCGATGAAATCCCTTGATCCCGACCAATATTTAGCCCATATTTAGGTCCAATCTTGAGGAGTCGACATGAGACCAAGTGAGTCCATTAAACCCATCAGCTATTTGAAGGCTCATGCGTCGGAAGTTATTCGGGATATCGTAGATAACCAGAAGACCATGGTGATTACTCAGCATGGCAAGGCGAAAGTCGTGGTGCAGGATGTGCGTACTTACGAGCGTACTCAGGAGAGTCTTGCCCTGCTCAAAATGCTAGCCCAGAGTAGCAAGAGTATTAAGGAGGGCAGGTTCAAACCCGTCAAGGAAGCATTTGAAGACTTGGCTCAACGCATCCAGGTCCATCGGCAGGCGTGAAATATAACGTCTACATTGTCTCAGATGCTGAAGTGGATTTGTTTGATATCTATCGTTATGTCGCTTCAGCGGATTCTCCCTCGAAAGCGGGAAGGCTAATTGACAAGCTCCAGGATCTATGCTTGGGCCTTGAAGAATTCCCGGATCGCGGCCATGTCCCGCCTGAACTTGCGTCCATTAACGTCTATGATTACCTCGAGATTCATTATAAACCGTATCGGATTATCTACCAGATTGTAGGTGAGGATGTTTTTGTGCATTGTATATTAAATGGCCGCCGAGATATGCAAGAATTGCTGCAGCATAGGCTACTGCGTTGAATTGGCTGCTTTTTAGCAGGTACCGGACTTAATTCTTTCAAAGGAGGTTCTATGGCTGGCATCGTCGGCTACGGCGCTTACGTCCCCTGCTACCGCATCAAGGCCGAGACTATCGCCCGGCAGTGGGGCGGTGATCCCGAGGCGGTGAAAAAGGGCTTATTGCTGGAAGAGAAAACGGTGCCCGGCCTGGATGAGGACACCATCACCATCTCCGTTCAGGCGGCCCGCTACGCCCTCCAGCGGGCAGGGATACACCCCACTGAGATCGGGGCGGTATACATCGGCTCCGAATCGCACCCGTACGCGGTCAAACCCAGCGGCACTGTGCTCGTCGACGCACTGGGCATCGGTACCGAGGTGCACGTGGCCGACTACGAGTTCGCCTGTAAGGCCGGCACGGAGGCCATGTTTGTTGCCTGCAGCCACGTGAAGGCCGGCCACATGAAATATGCCCTGGCCGTCGGTGCTGACACCTCCCAGGGCGCGCCGGGAGATGCACTGGAATACACCGCCTCTGCCGGGGGGGCCGCCTTCATCATCGGCACCGAAAACGTGGCGGCGGAGGTCCTGGAGACCTATTCTTACACCTCCGATACCCCCGACTTCTGGCGCAGGGAGGGGGAGTTTTATCCCCAGCATGCTGGGCGGTTTACCGGCGACCCGGCCTACTTCCGGCACATCCTGGGGGCCGGACGCGGTATCCTGGAGAAAAGCGGCTGCCGGCCCGCGGATTTCGCCCATGCCGTCTTCCACATGCCCAACGGCAAGTTCCCCCTGCGGGTGGGAAAGATGCTGGGCTTCACGCAGGAGCAGCTGCAGGAAGGCTGGCTGGTCAACATCATGGGCAATACTTACTCCGGCTCATCACCCACCGGCCTGGCCGCTATTCTGGATGTGGCCAAACCGGGAGACCTGATTTTCATGGTCTCCTTTGGCTCGGGCGCCGGCAGCGATGCCTTCATCTTCCAGGCCACCGATCTCCTGCCCGCCATCCAGGACAAAGCACCGAAAGTCCGTGCCCTGCTGGGGCAGAACCGGCGCTACCTGGATTATGGCCAGTATGCCAAGTATCGCCGGAAGATTATCTTGAGCTCACCAGTATAATGACCGGCTTAAGCCGCGGTTCGATCAAGCCGTGATAAAGAGGTAGTTTATGAGAGACGTTTACGTGATCGGGGTCGGTATGACCCGGTTCGGCGAGTTGTGGGAAGTATCGTTCAAAGACCTGTTTGTGGAGGCGGCTCTGGCGGCGCTGGATGATGCCGCCACCGACCGCCTGGACGCCATGTATGTGGGCTGCATGTCCAGCGGCCTGTTCGTGGGCCAGGAACACATCGGGGCACTCCTGGCCGATTACCTGGGCCGGAATCCCATCCCCGCCACGCGCGTGGAAACGGCCTGCGCCTCCGCGGGAGCCGCTATCCGCCTGGCATACATGGAGGTGGCCGCGGGCACGAGCGAAGTGGTGCTGGCCGGCGGCGTAGAGAAAATGACCGATGGCGCAGACGTGACCGCCGCCCTGGCAACCGCCGCCGACCAGGAATACGAAGTCTATCACGGCGTCACTTTCCCGGGGCTATATGCCCTCATGGCGCGGGCTCATATGCACCGCTACGGTACCACCCGCGAGCAACTGGCCCAGGTGGCCGTGAAGAACCACCGGCACGGCGCCCTCAATCCCAAGGCCCAGTTCCCCTTTGAGATTACCGTCGAACAGGTCCTGGCTTCATCGATGGTGGCCGATCCCCTGCGGCTGCTGGACTGCTCGCCGGTGACCGATGGCGCCGCCGCCCTCATTCTGGCCTCGGCAGAAGTGGCCGGGCAGGCCCAAAATCATCCCCCGGTGCTGGTGATAGCCTCGGCCCAGGCTACCAGCACTATTGCCCTCCACAACCGCCCCGTCATTACCCGCCTGGATGCCGTACAGCGGGCCGCTGAGGCAGCCTACAAACAGGCCGGGATCACGCCGGATGAGGTGGATGTAACCGAAGTCCACGACTGCTTCACCATCGCCGAGCTGTGTGTCATGGAAGCCCTGGGCTATGCCCGGCCCGGCGAGGCCGCGGCCCTGGTCGAAGCGGGGGAGACCCGCATCGGGGGGAGAATGCCCATCAATACCAGCGGCGGCCTGAAAGCCAAGGGGCACCCGGTGGGGGCCTCGGGCGCCGCCCAGATCGTGGAAATTACCCAACAATTACGCGGTGAGGCCGGCGACCGCCAGGTCGAGGGTGCCAGGATCGGCCTGGCCCAGAATATGGGCGGCACCGGCGCCAGCTGCACCGTGCATATTCTAAGGGCTGTATCATGAAGTCGCCGCAGTATACCCGCGAGATCCCCCAACGCTACCGGCTGGAGGCCCAAAAGTGCACCCGCTGCGGTAAAATCCACTTCCCACCCCGGCTAATTTGCAGCGCTTGCCACTCCCGGGAGCTTGAGGCCATTACTCTCCCCAGGCAAGGGAAAGTCCTCACCTGGACTGTCATCCACGTCCCGCCGGCGAATTTCAGCCTGGAGGCTCCCTACATCATCGCCATTGTCGAGCTTGAAGGCGGAGCCCGGCTGACCTGCCAGGTGGTGGACTGCGATCCTGACGAACTGGCCGTGGATGCCCCGGTGGAACTGGTCTTCCGCCGTATAAAGGAGGACAGCCCGGCGGACATTATCCAGTACGGCTACAAGGCAGTGCTACGGCGTGGCTGATACCAGCTGGCAATACCTGCACCTGGAGCGCGAGGGCTGGATCGCCACCCTGACCCTCTCCCGCCCGCCGGTAAATGCCCTGTCGCAGGATATGGTCAGGGAGCTGGCCGAGGCAGCGAAAGTATTGGCCGCGGACGACGGCGTGAGCGTGGTGCTCATCCGCTCCGACCAGCGCCACTTCTGCGCCGGTGCCGACCTCAAGGAGCGCTCCACGATCCCGGACGACCAGGTCTCCGCGGTGGTCGGCGCTATCCGGGACTGCTTTGACGACCTTGCGCGCCTGCCCCAGCCTACTATCGCCGCCGTGCACGGCAGCGCCCTTGGCGGCGGGGTCGAGCTGGCCCTGGCCTGCGACCTGCGTATCATGGCCGACGACGTCCGCTTCGGCTTCTCCGAAGTGTCACTGGGCATTATCCCTGGCGCCGGCGGTACCCAGCGCCTGCCGCGGCTCATCGGCCTCAGC
>JBGVTM010000093.1 GCA_041862535.1 Candidatus Neomarinimicrobiota bacterium
TACCAGGGCCAGAACGATACCAATGATAAGGAGCAGGCCCCCGACGTCGTTGAGCACGGCGAACCAGGGCGTATCTTTACGCGGCAGGAGGTCCAGAAACAGGCCTCGTGATACCAGGAAATCGACGGTTGTGGCAAAGAAAAGTTCGATAAAGCCCCACCCCAGACACAGATGCATGACGGTAGCATAGCCAAAGTGGAGTGAGGAGACCTTCCGCTGGGCGATGCCATAGTAGACTGCGTTCCTGATCACTTCCCAGGGTCGGAGCGATCGGTTTTCCGGACGGCCAATCCTCACGGCGAAGGCCCGCCGGAAGTTGTAGGCGAAATAAAAGAGGGCGATGCCGGCGAGGATGTAAAAGAGGGTAGGAACGTGTGCGTCGGCGGCACTAGCCATGTGCTGGTCCCTCTACCGGAAGTTCCCCCTGGGAGTTGGCCCGCTTTGTGATGGCGGGAGGTTGCCGTGTTTCCAGCGGCAAGTGGTGGTCAGGAATCCCTAGCTCCCCTGGTGCTCCTTCAGAGCGGTGGTGAGGCGGGGGATGATCTCCAGCAGGTCGGCCACAATGCCGTAATCGGCAATTTCGAAGATGGGCGCGTTGGGATCTTTGTTAATAGCCACGATGCAGCCGGAGTTTTTCATCCCCACCTGGTGTTGAATGGCGCCGGAGATGCCCACCGCCAGGTACAGTTTGGGCGAAACGGTCTGGCCGGAGGAGCCGATCTGGCGATCGTGGGGCAGCCAGCCGTAGTCCACCACCGGGCGGGAAGAACCCAGTTCGGCATTCAATATATCAGCCAGCTCCTGAACCAATTTTAAATTTTCTTCTTTTCCGATGCCGCGGCCAATGGAGATGATGCGTTCTGCGCGGCCGAGGTCTACGCTGTCCCTGGTGTCCTGGAACCTTTCGCCTGGTCGTACGCGGGCGGGGATATCCGATAAGTCCACTTCTATGGTGCGGACGGTGGGTGATCCGGAGCCCAGGTCATCGGCTCGAAAGGCCCCGGCTTGGAAGGCAATAATCACCAGTCCCGGTGTGGTTTTCATTTCGGCGCTGATTTTGCCCTGAAAGATCTGACGCACCCAGCGGAGCTCGCCGTCTTGGTGGTAGCCCACGCAGTCGCTTATCAATGGGCGCCCCTTCCGGCTGGCCAGGCGCGGCAGCCAATCTCGGGCCTGGTAGGTGTGCCCGGCAACGAGCACCGGCGTTTCCGCTGTGAGGATTGCATCCATGGCCGCTACGTAGTACTCGGAGGAATAGGTGGCCAGTTCCGGGGCTGGCACCAGCAGGATCTCATCCAGCCGGACGCCGGTGAGTTCCGCCGGGGCCGTATCCAGGCCGAAGACCACTGCCGCCAGGGAATGGTTGAGGGTGGCGGCCAGCTCCTGCGCGCCTTTAAGGGCCTCCAGAGAAGTGCCAGCTACCTGACCGTCTTGATGTTGAATAAAGCTGAGCAGCTTGCCCATGGTTTAGAGCACTTTCGCTTCGTGGGCCAATTTTTCCACCAGTTGCGCTGCCACCTCCTCAGGGGCACCTTCCAGGAAGACAGTTTCCTTTATCTTCGGGGGCAGGTAAAGTCGCTGCAGGGTCTGATCCGGCATGAGGTCGCTGGAATTCAGCCCCAGATCGGCGGCGGTGAGCTGTTTGATTTCCTTACTCTTCATGGCCATGATGCCCCGCAGGGAGGCATACCGGGCTTTGTTGATTCCCGACTGAATCGTAAGCAGAGCGGGCAGATCCACCTCGATATGCTGGAACCACCCGCCCTCCAGCTCCTGCTTGACCTTCAGCCGGCCATCCAGCAGTTCCGTGTGCACCACCAGTGTGACATGGGGCAGGTTTAGTTCTTCGGCCAGCATCGGTCCCAGTTGTGCGTCGCCGGTGTCGTCGGCCTGGAGGCCCAGCAGGATCAGGTCGAATTTTTCCTCCTTCAGGGAGCGGGCGAATACCCTGGCGGCGCCCCCGCTATCCAGTTGGCTGAAGGTGTCATCCCGCAGGAAGAGGGCCCGGTCGGCGCCTTTAGCCAGGGCATCTTTAAGTACCTGGCCGGCCCGCTCGGGGCCGAGCGTGCAGACCACCACCTCGCCGCTTAAGGCCTCCTTCATCAGCAGCGCTTCCTCCAGAGCATAGGTGTCGCTCTCATTGGCGGTGAAAACCAGGTTGTCCTCCACCACCCAGTTTTCAGCGGCGTTGATCTTAAGCACTGACTGAGTGTCGGGAACCTGCTTGATAAGAACTGCGATTTTCACAGCGGCATCTCAGGGGCTGAAGTCAAATATTCGAGAAAACACTTGCAGGGCTATACATAGGCGAACGGGCTTTCCTGGACCAGCATATCAAGTATATTGTTTGAAACCGTAAGTCTCAGATAACAGGTATCGCCTTTCCCTAATGTAAAATCGGTGCTGTGCATATATGCCTGGCGATTTCCGTCGGTAGGCACCCAGCGAATGACGAGGCGGTGATGGCCGCGCGGCAGATCCAGGGAGAACAGGGCCAGTGGTCCTACCAGTGGGGCATTGGAATCCAGAAAGGCCTTGAAACGCACGTTGCCATCCACTTCTACGGATACCCAGTGCTGCTCAAATCCCTGCTGGAGATGAACTTCAGTGGCCACCAGGTCTTCTTGACCGGTGGTGTCGAAAATGCCGCCACAGCCAATCATCAGCAAGCCTACCAGCACAGCGGCTGGTGGTTTCAGGTTAGCCATCGGAGCCGCCCTCCTATATAGGTAACGGGTGCGAAGATCACTTTTGCGGCGGGCTTCCACCGCACATTGAACTTAGAACGGCCCTCATTAAAATTCAAGTTCTACACCTCGGATTTGTCCGCTGAGGGCGCCGGGAAATAGCCGGATTTTATTCATTTATATATGTAAAATTGAATATATCCGAAAGGG
>JBGVTM010000094.1 GCA_041862535.1 Candidatus Neomarinimicrobiota bacterium
TTGTCGTCCCACGGCTCCACAATGCGGTTTTTAGGACCGCTGGCCGGACCATATTTATAATAGTTATTCACTAGGTTATACCAGCCGCCCTTGCCCCCGTAAGCGCTGTTGCCTCCCCAGTTATAGATCACATTATTGCGGTGATCGACATTGCGGTCATATCTCCCTTCCGCCTCGTGGTCACCCTCATTGAAACGCGGGGTGCGACTGCTGTGGTGTGCTAACATATTGTGATGAAAGGAACAGTTGGTCCCTCCCCAGATGCCACCGTAACCGTGCGGACCTTTTTGGTGCACCGAATTGTGAAGACTCTCACTGATCAGACACCACTGAATCGTGACGTTTTGACCTGCGTAAAAAGACATACATTCGTCCACCGACCAGCTGACCGAGCAGTGATCGATGATCACATTGATTTGATTGGGTCCCTCCAATGCATCCGCCTCGATCCCGGCTGAATCACCCAGGCGAACACGTAGATAGCGAATGATCACATTGCCGGCTTCCAGTTTCAGATCATAATTACGCAGGCAGATACCGTCACCCGGCGCGGTCTGCCCGGCAATGGTAAGATAACCATGCTTGATTTCTAATCTGGACTGTAGAGTTATATTTCCGGACACACGGAAGACGACCGTTCGAGAACCGCTCGCTTCCACAGCCGCCCGCAGACTCCCCGGACCACTGTCATTGAGATTGGTCACTTCGATCACTGCCCCGCCACGACCACCGGTCGTAAAGCGTCCGTAACCTTCAGCGCCGGGAAAGGCCAGTTGCTGCGCTTGCAGATGACTCAGGGTCAGAAGAGCAAATAAAATATACCATACAGTGTTCTGAATCCCCGGATGGATCAGCTGCCTGGGCTTCACATACCATGATCTAATCATAATATCTTTCCATAGTTTTGCCAATCGCCTGTTCTGTTCTTGAACATTATCTGTCCAGTGTGCCACCCTCTCCGGTAGGTGGGCTGCTCATCTCCAGGCCTGCCAGAATAAAGGGCCCGACACCCTTGAGATCATTCTTGACAATCGGTTCGCTGATATAATATTCGAAGGAACCGTCTCGATAGGGTTCCCCTCCCAGTCCGGCCACGCTGCATATCCGCGTGAGACTGACTAGGCCATCCTCTTCTATCATTACCAGTTTTCCGAGCAGGCCGTGATACCCGCGCTTAGCCACATCCCAGTAGGTGGCTTCGAGGTAACCTCTTTTGACGCCTTTCGCCAGGGCATATACGAACATCGAAGACGCCGAAGCCTCCAGATAATTTCCCTTGCGGGTACCCTGATCTAGCACCTGGTACCATAAGCCGCTTTCTTGGTCCTGATAGGTGCTGATGGCCCGGGCTAAATCCTGAAGGATGAAGATGATTTGGGCACGTTTGGGATGCTCAAGGGGCAGGAAATCCAGTACATCGACTAGGGCCATGCTGTACCAACCCATCGCCCGGCCCCAGAAATGCGGAGAGCAGCCGGTCTCCGGATGAGCCCAGCTTTGTGCATTGCTCTCATCCCAGCCATGGTAGCGCAAACCGGTCCCCGGATCGCGCGTATGGACATCAATGACTAGGATCTGCTTGACCACATCATCGAAACCGTCTGGCTGATCAAACAACCGGGAGAATTCGGCATAGAAGGGCGCACACATATAAATACCGTCAAGCCACATCTGCCAGGGATAGCGTTTCTTATGCCAGAATCCTCCTTCCCGCGTTCGGGGATGGCTGTCCAGTTGCTGGCGCAGCAGGAAAGCTGCATCCTTGTATTTTTCTTCTTCGGTGATATGATACAGGGACAGTAAGACTTTACCCGAATTAATCTTATCGAGATTATAATCTTCCATCCTATAAGTCTTGATTGAGCCATCCGGCTCCAGATACGAGTCGATGACCCCCTTCACATAGTCAAAATATCTCTGCTGACCGGTTTCCTGCCAGACAGCTAAAACCGCTTTCAAGAACAGACCGGTCTCATAATTCCACTTGGCTTTGGGATCACTACTACCATATTCGAGTGAATTACCTCGACGAGTGATCTCCGAATCAGCCATCCGTACATACCAGGTCATATCGTCAAATCCTGTTGTATCCGCCCTCAAATCCTGCGCCGGTGCGTTCCGGTCCCCACAACCTATGCACAGGAATACCAATAACGAAATACCCAGTGTCTTAAAGATATTCATCTGTGTCCACACATTCCATGAGCGCATCAACCGGTTCTCCCTGCTTCTATACTGGGAATCCCTTGCAGCCCGGTATGATAATATCTCAGTATATCCTCATTGGTTGTTATAACCCTAGGGGCAAAATAACTACTGCTGTCCAAATGGGGGTGGTTACCGTCCTGAAAGCAGGCACTACCTCTTTTACGCAGCACCATTTAAGCAACCCGTTGTTTCGCATCGGAGCGATTCGGGTACCCCTTGCCATGCCTCGTGCTCGGTGATAATAACAGACCAGGAGCATTCAACATTCCTGGTCTGTTATTATCCACTCAACTTACATCTACTTCAAGAGCAGCATTTTCTTGGTAGCCCTGTAATCACCTGCCTCCAGCAGATAGAAGTAAACGCCGGAAGGTAATAGTCTACCAAGATTATCACGACCGTTCCACTGTACACGGTACGATCCAGGCTGTTTCATATCGTGTACCAGTGTTGTCACCAGACGACCGGTAAGATCGTAAACCACCAGACGCACATCCGTTGCTTTAGCAATCTTGAAGTGAATCTGGGTTGTCGGATTGAACGGGTTCGGGTAGTTTTGACTTAACTCAAACGTCTCTGGAAGCTGCTCAGTGTCAATGATTTTGAGCGTCACCCCGGTTCCGGTACCCGTTACAGTTAAGATATTCTCCGGGAGCTCCGGGCCTTCGCCGGGAGCATAGGCTCCGGTAGTATCCCAGATGAACCAGTCGTATACGGCTCCGTAGGTATCACCACCACCATCGCCGAAGCGGAAGTACTTGTCAGTACTGCTTGCCGGTGATTTTGCAGCCAGAATGGGTGTTGCCGCTTCATCAA
>JBGVTM010000095.1 GCA_041862535.1 Candidatus Neomarinimicrobiota bacterium
AGTTTGAGGCCAAGCTGGAGGAGTACAGCCAGAACCTCCAGCGGGCGGCGGTGGAGCTGGCCAAGGAGTGGCGCACCGACAAGTACCTCAGGGAGCTGGATGCCTACCTGGCACTGATGGACACCCGCAACAGCTACATTCTCTCCGGCTCCGGCGACGTCATCGATCCCGAGGACAACGTCATCAGCATCGGTTCGGGCAGCGGCTACGCCATGGCGGCGGCCCGGGCTCTGATCAAGTACGGCGAGAAGGACCCCAGAACCGTCGTTAAAACCGCGCTGGAGATCACCGCCGACATCTGTATCTATTCCAATGACCAGTTGACTATCCTCGAGCTGGGATGAAAGAGCTGACGCCCCGGCAGATTGTAAGGGAACTGGACCGCTACATCGTTGGGCAGCAGGCGGCCAAGAAGTCCGTAGCCATTGCCATGCGCAACCGCTGGCGCCGCCTGCAGGTACCTGATCACCTCCGGGAAGTGATCATGCCCAACAACATTATCCTCATCGGGACCACCGGGGTGGGCAAGACGGAGATCGCCCGGCGGTTGGCCATGCTGGCCAGTGCACCCTTCATCAAGGTGGAGGCCTCCAAGTTCACCGAGGTGGGCTACGTCGGTCGGGATGTGGAAAGTATTATTCGGGACCTGACCGAAGTGTCAGTGGGCATGGTTCGGCAGGAGAAAGAGGCGCAGGTGGAAGCGAAGGCCTGCGAGCTGGCCAATGAGCGGCTGCTGGATATTCTGTTCCCAGTGGATGAGCGCCTCAAACCTGCTTTTGCTGAAGTCGGTGATAGGGACCAGTTGGAGGAAGAGCTTCGCGCGCGGCATCAGCGCACCCGGGAAAAGCTTCGGGAGCGGCTGGAAACGGGCGAGTTCGAGGATCGCCTCGTTGAAGTCAAGACCCACACGGACAATATGCCGATGCTGCAGGTGATGGGTCCCTTTGGCATAGATGATGTGACCATGAACCTGCAGGAGATGTTGGGGAATATCCTCCCCAAAAAGCACCGCACCCAGAAGACCACCGTTACCGAAGCGCGGAAACTCCTGGCCGTTGAAGAAGCCGGCAAGCTCATCGACGTGGATGAGGTAATTCGGGAGGCCCTGCGGCGGGTGGAGGAGATGGGGATTGTCTTTATTGACGAGCTCGATAAGATCGCTGGTGAATCATCGGCCGCTGCGGGTCCCGATGTATCGCGGGAGGGGGTCCAGCGGGATATCCTGCCCATCGTGGAAGGCAGCAACGTTGTCACCAAGTATGGGGTGGTGCGAACCGAACATGTTCTCTTTCTCGCGGCCGGGGCTTTCCACGTGAGCAAGCCCTCCGATCTGATCCCCGAGCTGCAGGGCCGTTTCCCCATTCGAGTAGAGATGGACGACCTGACCCAGAAGGATTTCGTTAAAATCCTCACTCATCCCCGGAATGCTCTTATCAAGCAGTACACCGCCCTTCTCAGCACAGAAGGAGTGGACATCAAATTTGATAGAGCCGCCATTAACGAAATCGCCCGGGTGGCTTACGAAGTGAACATGAGCATGGAGAACATCGGCGCCCGGCGGCTCCATACCATCCTCACCACGCTGCTGGAGGATGTGCTGTTCGAACAGCCGGAAGGTAAAGACAAGCAGATCTCCATTAGCAAAGAGCTGGTGAAGGAGAAGGTCGGGACCATCGCCAAGGACCAGGACCTGAGCCGGTATATCCTGTAAGCACTAGTGCAAATTTCAAAGTGCAAGATGCAAAATGGGCTATGCTCGTGGACCGCTGGCAGGAGGTTGGGAGCTCGTAGAGAACCGACGATACACGAGCAACGTTATACTGGTGGTTTGAACCGAATGGGGATTAAACAATGCGGCAAGTAATCATTTATCCTGGTGAAGATGGCTACTGGGTGGTCGAATGTCCTTCGTTGCCCGGTTGCATAAGCCAGGGTGATACCAAGGAAGAGGCTATTCGCAATATCCGTGAGGCTATCGAGGGATATATAGCCGCACTCGAGGAGGACGGCCTGCCGGTTCCCGAGGAGCGATTTGAACTCCTGACCGTGGCTGTATGAGCAAGCTGCCCGTGATTTCAGGACGCAAGTGCGTCCATGCGCTTGAAAAGGCAGGCTTCTACCAGAAACGGCAAACCAGCAGTCATATGATTTTGCGACGGGATGATCCCTTCGCTCAAGTAGTTGTTCCCGATCACAAAGCTCTGGACCGAGGCACCCTGAGAGCGATTATCCGTCAGGCGGGGCTGAGCGCAGATGAGTTCATCAGATTCTTGAAGTAGGTTGTCTCCAGAACATGATGACCGCCATCGCCAAGGACCAGGACCTGAGCCGGTATATCCTGTAAGCACTAGTGCAAATTTCAAAATGTAAAATGGGCTATGCTCGCGGACCGCTGGCAGGAGGTTGAGCAGCTCAGGCGATTGAGGGAGCGGGAGCGCCTGCATTCGCTTTCGATTACCGATTCCCTCCGGCAGTTTATCCAGCTCATGGAGCTGGCTGACAAGCTGCCCAAGTGGGGTGACAGGGAGCGGCTCAGGCAGTATGAGACCGAGCAGCTGGTTCGGTGGCGAAAGAGGATGGACGCCTTGGGGCGGACGGAGCCAGGATGATTGCCCTACTGGAAGCTGTCAGGGAAGTTCAAGCTTTTCTTGAGGGCGAAGGCTGGTCGTTCATGGTCATCGGGGGACTGGCAGTACAGGTCTGGGGCGGGGTTCGAGCTACCGAGGACGTGGATATTTCGGTAGGCATTCGCCCTGATGAGAGGGATACACTGGTAAAGGCAGCCCGGGAGCGTTTCAAGCTTATCCCCGATGATCCGGAGGCTTTTATCGCCCGGACGAACGTCCTGCCGATCGAGACTGAGTCAGGCATTCCCGTGGATTTAATCTGTGCGGGGACTGATATGGAGCGGGAGGCTTTCAGCCGGGCCAGGGACATTGAGATCGAACCTGGTTTTTCCATGCGTGTAGCTACCGCTGAGGATCTGGTTTTGTTGAAATTCATATCCGAACGGCCCAGAGATCGGGAAGATGTGGAGGGGATTCTGTTTCGCAGCGGAAAAGAAATGGACCACGAATACGTTCGGAAGTGGCTGCGAGTATTTGCCGAAACGCTCCATCAACCGTCTCTGGTGGAGGAGTACGAAGAGTATCTCGGTAGGACAGGCTAAAAGTCCTTACCCCGGTGCATTCTTGCATACGGAGTGGAAAGGGTGTAATAAAATCCATTGCCAAAGACCGGGACCTGAGCCGATATAAACTTTAGGCAATAGTGCAAATTTCAAAATGCAAGATGCAAAATGGGAATCCGGGAGTAGTGCTCCGAAGGCGGCTATAAAACACTAGACCTTATTTCACTCTTTAAATCTGTCATTCTGATATTTTCATTGAAGATTCCTATATGACCAAGGACTTCCTGCATATCACCGACCTGACCGCCGACGAGATAAAGGGGCTTTTCGACCTGGCTGGGGAGGTCAAGGCTAAATTCAAGGCTCGGGAGGACTATCGCCCTTTCCAGGGCCTCACGCTGGCCATGCTCTTCGCCAAGCCCTCGGCCCGGACCCGCATCTCCTTCGAGACCGGCTTTTACCGTCTGGGCGGCCACGCCCTCTACCTGGGACCCGATTCCGTCGGTATCGGCCAGCGCGAGGCGGTTAAGGACGTCGCCCGGGTGGTGAGTCGCTACAACGACATCATCATGGCCCGGTTGTTCGACCACCAGCACATCCTGGAGCTGGCCGAGTATGCAGCGGTACCGGTGGTGAACGGCCTCACCGACTACAACCATCCCTGCCAGATCATGGCTGACATGTTCACCATCTACGAGCGCCGCGGGCACCTGGATGACCTGCAGGTCACCTATGTCGGTGACGGGAACAACATCGTCCATTCCTGGCTGCGCCTGGCAACCCGGCTGCCATTTACCCTCAGCATTGCCTGCCCGGAGGACTATCAGCCTGACCCGGCTACGGTCGCGCTGGCCCGGCAGGCGGGGCTTAGCGAGGTCACCATCACCGACGATCCGCTGGCGGCCGTGGCCGGAGCCGATGTTGTCTATACCGACGTCTGGGCCAGCATGGGGCAGAAGGAGGAAGTCGAAGAACGGCGCGCCAGGTTTAAGGGCTTTCAGGTGACGGCCGAGCTTATGGCCGCCACGGGGAAGGAGTCCTGGTTCATGCACTGCCTGCCGGCCGAGCGGGGCGTAGAAGTCACCGACGAGGTGATGGAGGCACCCTACTCCATTGTATTCGACCAGGCCGAGAACCGGATGCACGTGCAGAACGCGATTATGCTCAAGCTGCTGGGGAAAGAGTAGCGATCCGTCTACGCTTCGCTACGCCGGACAAGTCAGCGGTCAGCGGGGATCGCCACATCCCGACGTTACCGTCGGGATTCGCGATGACAGGAGGGAGGAGAGGCACCGCTCAGCCGAACGCTCAGTGCGACGGGTGTGGGAGAGCCGGATGCATGGGCAGAATGCGATACAATTGCTGCCGCCGAGGTATCGACCGGCGGTTTCGCTACCGTTTTTGACGCAGTTCTGCCACCATTTGCCGATAGGCCCGCTCCTTGCGCAACAGGAACAATCTTGGATTGGCCTCGATATGGGCGACGTCGTCAAAGCCCCGGTCAATGGCCGCCTGTAGTGCGGCTAGCGCTTTATCGGTATCGCCCATCAGGGTATAGGCTCCCGCCAGGTTATAGAACGGCTCCGGCCAGTCCGGGTTTATAGCAGCCCACATTTCCAGCACTGCGACCGCTTCCGGATAATACTTCATATTGAGGTAGGCGCTGCCTTCGGTAAAGGCCAGGTTGTTGATGTAGTTTAGAACTCTAGCCGCCAGGTGGAGTTCATGGGGCTCGCGCTTTTTCCTGACCAGTCGCTGGTAGTGTTTCGCGGTGCTCACGATGGACTCGATGGCCGCGACCCGCCGGGCGGGATCAACAATGGCGGCAAAGTTCCCGCCGATGGCATTCAGTGCGTTGTCCTCCTGCTTCAGGAGACGTCGTTCGATTTTAAGGCGGCGCCGGACCGCCCTGGAAACCGCCAGTTGGTCCCGCTTATCCTCGATCTCCTGTACGGCCCGGAGTCCCTGGAAGTCCTGCGCCAGAGCCGTATAGCTGTGATGGGCCTCGTAGAACTGCCCAGCCTTTTCATATTCTTCCGCTGCCAGCAGTCGTTTTTGATAGAGGGTATCCAGAAGGCCCAGATCCTTTTCGCGGATGCCTGACCGCAGGGCCTGGAGCTCCAGCCATTCCACCGCCTCGGTGCAGACTGCTTCCGGCGCCCAGTTGTGGGGGCCGTCGAAAACTGCGATATGGTTGGGGATACCCAGGTCGTCGAGGGTCCGGTCCAGTTCCTGCAGTTCCAGGAAATTGAAGTCCTCATTACCAACGATGCCGAAGAAGCTGAAGGGCAGATCTGGGGTGGGTTCGTGTCCCTGTCGGAAGCCCGCGCCGTGAGCAATGACCCCTGCCACCCGGTAGCGGGGCATTGAGGCCACTTCGCAAGCTACGCGGGCCCCGCCGGAAAAGCCGGTGACGTACACCCGGCTGGAATTTAGGGCGAAGCGCTGGTGGGTGTCGGCCCACATGGCTGCTGCTGCGGTGAAATTGTCCACCCAGGGACCGTTGCGGGAATTGTTGGAGCCGGCGATGATGATACCGTACTTCTCGGCCGCCTCCCGATAATGTTCCACCGGCAGGTAGCCCCGGGCAGCCGGATCGAAGGCGTAGATTATAGGCCAGGCCTGATCGGGACGGTACCTCGCAGGGAGATACAAGGCGTAGCTCTGGCCGGGAACCTGGGTGCAGATCACACTCCTGACAATTTCTCCCCGGGGCAGGCTCGCCGCCTCAGGGCCAACCTGCACGAATGTATGGGCGTTACCCTGGATAGGTCCTGGCAGAAGGGGAACGATGACCAGCAATGCGAGGGCTGATATAGTGGTGGTAAGTCGTTTCATATCAGGATCTGGCCTTCGGCGTTTCAAATCCCCAGGTCCTCGAAGAGCTCCTCAACGCTGGCGTAGCTGGTGAGATCCCGACCTTTCACGGCATCTTGCAGGGCTTCACGCGTAACCTTATTCGGCAGCTTGACCTCAAAGGGGAGCCCATTCTGGAGCACAATCTGCCTGAAAAATAAAGTCACCGCCTGAGAGGCGGGCAGTCCCAGGTTGCGCAGAACTTTCTCGGCATCACGCTTGAGAGAGGGTTCCATCCTTACCGAAATCGAAGCATTCCTGGCCACCAGTATTCACCTCCTTTGCGCTGAAAGTATGGCTGTTGTAATGACAATGCAGCACATATTTCGCAAGAATATGGGTACTGGATGTTGGATATTGGATGCTTGCCCTGAGTCTGCCATCGGCGTGGTCAGCGGTCAGTAGAGATCGCCACACCCCGTCCCGAAGGTTCGGGACGGGATTCGCGATGACAGGAGGGAGGAGAGGCACCGCTCAGCCGAACGCTCAGTGCGACGGGTGTGGGAGAGCCGGGTTCAGGCGCCTAACGCCATCATGCTGCGGCTGCGGGGGAAAGAATAGTGGTCAGCGGTTAGCGCTTAGCATTGTCGCACTGAGCCTGTCGAAGTGCGATAACTGAGCCCGCCGCCCTTCGACTGAGCTCAGGACGACGTCCTTCGATCATTCGATTCGCCATCTGGCGGACTGGGGTGGGTTTTCCCAGTACTCCAGAACTTCGGCATCGCATGCGACTGCTCCTCTGTTTACAGTTAGACAGGATCATATTCGAACCGACCTCCCGCGATGGTAGCCAGGAAAACGGTGCTCTGCAAGGAATTCAGGACCGCCCTCCGGCTGACTTACTAAGACTGCTAAAGAAGACAAGCACACTCCGGCTACCTATCTTTTGACTTTCCTCCACTATGCAATTCGTAAAATCCCCCCGTTAAATGCCTATAGCCAATAGGTGATTGGGATTGCATTGCGCAGCCGGATAGGCGAGGGGAGCTATTGGCAAGCATAGCTAGGAGAAAGCATCGACTTCGCGTAAGAACTGTAAAGCATCGAGGTTTTCATACAACCTAATTCTCCCAACAGTTCTCTCGGCCCGTGCTCGTTCAGCAGTGCCTAATCCAAGGGCTGTACCAAATAGAACCACACCTTGATCCAGCTGGTCAAGTCGTAATCTTTCCACATTTTGTTTGTGGTACGCGAAACCTAAAAAACAGACGACTTCGGCTTCCTGAAGCAACGAACGCGAGGCCGAGAACTCCGGACTGTCTCCAACACTTTCATGCACAACTTTTATGCTATCTGCCGATTGTTGTACAAAATCGGGGTTGATCGGATCTCTGGCGCCAGGGATGGTTGGCTTATATCGACGTCCGCCAAGTTGACCATACATATGAACTACAGGCACATTAGTTCGAAGCTCCTCCGCTTCCTCATCGGACAAGTTGTTATTATGTTTCAGGAACAAGAACAGTGCATGCTCAAAAGACCTGTCGTAATTGAAAGTAACCACGGCCAGCTTGTTTCTTTTGAATTCATCAATGCTCGCTCCCATCATGCCAAATAAGTAATCGTACCAACGCCCCTCGTATCCTTCATATTCAGTGAAGGTAGGAATAAGGATTTTCTCTTGTTCCTTTAATACCAATTCAGCTGCGATTGCGAGCTTTCCGATCTCCAGGAACTCTGGTCTGTGTTCGAGAAATGCATCAACGGAAGGTTGTTGCGCCCTTTCAAGCTCATGACAAAAGGAATCAATTTCCTCCTCCCCACGGCCGCATACTTGCAGCTGTCGTGACAGTCGTCCATCCGATGATCTTATCCCTTGGACCACTTGCTCAAACAACTCTCTTCCAACCGGAAAGTAATACGGCTTGCTTGCACCGGCGCCTAGGACTAGCACAGTGGATTTACTGATCATAATTATCCAAAATAAATTTCGTTTATGATGTTTTTATGTATGCAAGCCTAACCATTAGCGCTAATCCTTCTCCTATCCATAATACGTATTCTATTATCCGCTTCATGCGGAAAAGCCGCGCCCGCTTCAGTACCTCCCAGAGTACTGTTGAGCGCCTACATAGGTGATACTCCATGTTTCTTCAGCGTATTCGCGGCGGGCTCAAGGTAGTCTGAGAAAAGCTTTTGGCATTTTGAATCTATCCTCTTCTCTTCTAGTGCCAGTTGATCTGTATTCCTGGCTTTGGCCGCCTCGTCCGCATTATCAAGTCCACGATTGATATCTTCGCACCAGTAATAGAACT
>JBGVTM010000096.1 GCA_041862535.1 Candidatus Neomarinimicrobiota bacterium
TGGTGAACCGGCCACCAGGCGATAATTACCTTGCACTGAATCCACGAACGTCGGATCAACCGATATATCATGCTCCCCTGCCGTCGTAAGATAATAATTATTAGCATTTCCCCAGACATCGTTGTAGTCCAGACTTGAGGTCGGTGAGAGTTGAATACCAAACCCGGAATTCCCGGTTACGATATTATTCAGTACAGTTATGGTTGATTCGACTTCGAAAATTCCTTTGCCTGATGTATTGATCGTATTGTTGATGATAGAAATATTCGAGGAGTACCTTACCGATATGCCGATGCCATCATATCCCGGATCCTCAATAATATTGTTCGAAATCATCATATCCCAGGTCTCAACAAGTGATATCCCTGTCCCGAGGCCCTCGCTGCACCAGATTCGGTTGCTGACTATAGTGGGGGCAGAACCTCTAACCCTTATGGCCGCACCGCCGGCATACCCACCAACGATCCGGTTCTTTAAAATCGTGGGAGCCGAAGAATCACGACACTCGATGGCTGCCATTCCCCCATCGCAACCTTCGATGTAATTATTCCTGATTACAGGGCTCGATCCCCAGATGGCAATTCCTGAGTTGACGATGGCATTATGCTCGATGAGCGGATTGGAGTTATCGACGCATTCCACGCCATACATAAAGGCCAGGACAGGGGCCTCGATCCGATTCCGAACAATCCTCGGAGAAGAAGTGCGGCACGTGATCAGGGGCATGGGAGCCGGTTCTAACTCCGGACCCCTGATGGTAAATCCGCTGATCTCGCCATTACTCACGTTATTGAATTCCACCGCTACTTCATCCATACTACACGTAATGACGGTTGCTCGAGCACCGACTCCCTTGAGATACACCCCTTCGTTCATGCTAATGGGTCCCGTGTAGACTCCACTGGCCACCACAACGGTATCACCAAGATTAGCACTCGCTACCGCTTCTTGAATAGTGTCATAGGGATAGTAACGTGATCCATCTTCAAATTCGTTGCTCCGGGCATCAACATAGATATAATTGCCTGCTTCACTACCCAGATTGACTATAAAGAGGCCATCCGCGATTTCTTTCAAACGAACGGGCTGCTGCTCCCCATCGAAAAGCGCAACGGAATTGAAAATTATCGCCGATGCCATACCAGATTGCACGGTTGAGTCAACAACGAAAATGATTTCCATTATATCGCCTTCTCCACTCTCGATTTCACCTGGGCCTGCCAGCATGACTTCAATGTTGCCCGGTGCAGCAATATCCGAGTTCAAGGTAAAATCAGCTGTCGTAGCAGTTGGCAGAACATCAACTGCGGACAGCACAGCGGTTTCATAGGAAATCGTGAATATGGCCTGCATCAGACCCACGGGGTTGTCCAACGAGACCGCCGCTCTGACGGTATCTCCAGGGAAGCCTGAAAACTGAGACATGCTGATGGATCTGATCAGTTCCGACATAAGCTGAGGATCGATCGGGTCAGGCCCGCCAAAGGCCCCCATATCGTTTTGCGAACCGTCAACGTCGAGATATTGGGTTCCCGGATGTCCAGCGTCGATACAGGGTGAATTCGCGCTTAGCCGGTAGTCATCCTTGGCGATGTTGACAAACAACGGATCAGCCGAAATACCCCCCAATCCGGGACTAATGTCACGATAGTTCTCTTCAAAGTTCCAACTATTATTATACGCGATAGCGACATCCGTATCACCTATAATACCATTGTAAGCGGGTCCATCCAGCCGATATACGATATTGTTTATCGCCTTGGAAGTCGCGCTCCCCCAATAGAAAATGATTCCTGCCCCGTCGCCGCCGGTTACAAGAATGGTATTATTCACCAGCTGAGTCTGGCTCCAACCACCACTCTGCACTCCATTCTGGCACTTGATAATATTATTTTTTATCCTCGGAGCAGACCCGTGACAGTGAATCCCCATATCATGCATGGAGATTAAGTTTTTGGCGATCAGGGGCGCAGCGTCGAGGCAGCTTATGCCAGGGCCGCTCATAGATGTGGCACCATAATTGGTGATTATATTATCGGTGATCCGCGGTGAGGTCTGGTTGCAATAGATGCCGGGGTAAAAGCCGGCATTACCTTTAGCGATGGTAAAGCCCTTGATCAGCGAATGATTGGCAGCATAAATGATCCAGTCCTGACCGACCGGTCCTACGATATAAGTCAGCTGCGGGCCCGATCCGATCAGCGACACGCCATCCTTCATCGTAATAGAAGTATTATAGGTACCCGGGAGCACCAGCACCGTGTCCCCGTATAAGGCCGCGTTGATGGCAGCCTGGATCGTAGAATAAGTCATCGACTGTGGCTCTACTTCTGCCGGCAACGCCGCATCCACATACAGATAGATGCCATAGGGCGTAGCTGCGACTATTTCAGACTGGTGGCTTTCGTTATGGCTGTAATCAACGGCCGTTAGTGCATAGTAATACTCAAATCCCGTGGTTGCAGACGTATCCAGGTATTCCGTCTGGTCTGCCGGCACCTCGGCCAATAGCGCCAACGAAGGCCGTCCACGGTAGATGCGATAAGCGGATATGTCACCTTCAGGGTTAGCGTCCCAGGTCAACCTGACGGCGGAATGGCCGGCTTCCGCGATTACTCCCGAGGGTGCCTGGGGCGGTATTGAATCGAGGGGCATAAAAGTGATCGACACCGACCGAAGGGCAGGCGTTAGACCAGCCAGTTTTGTATGTAAACGTGCCTGGTACTGAAGGTATCGATCCCCATTGTGGACCGGATTGATATTCTCACCGGTCGCTAATGTGTACGACCCAATGGCATCCTGGGGGCCATACCATGAAGCCTGCCGCAGCAGATCGACGCTGGGTGCACTTCGTAGTCTGAAGGAAAGCGTAGTATTCTCCGGACGTACCTCACTCCAATAGATTCGAGTGTAATTCGTCCCTTCAGCTCCAGCATCGAACACCGAAGAGACATAATTTCCGGAATAGATGGGTGTGAATTTCCACTGGTTAACATAGGTTTCATACACGCGTCCGGTGTTATTCCACGAGCGCCAGGATACCTGGAACTGGCCTTCACGAAAGCTGACATCAGGCTCGCGATCATCCTCATATCGGGGTGTATTTACCCTGAAATTGCTTCCAATCTTAATCCCATCGAGGCTACTCAACTGACCATAAATGTTTGCATCGTAAGGATGATACTCCGAGGTGTTATCTCTCCAATCGGCCCAGACTACCAGGAAATGCAGGCTGTCATCAAAACACACCTCAGACTGATACTGCTCGACAAGGCCGACATCATCATTAACCTTAACCGGTGCTCCGAGAGGCTGGCCATCGCTACGAAAACGTCTGCAATAGACGTCAAAATAATTGCTTACGGGCTCATTACCTGCTTCCCAGGTAACCACAAAGTCGTCGCTCTCACTCACCGCCGCCCGTGGACGATGCTCGTATACTGTGTAATCACTCGTATTCAACCTGAAGACGGCACCAACGAGTGTTCCCGTCAAACTAACCCGCTGGACGTAGATCTTCATTCCTCCCCAACCACCTACGCCATGTAATATCCAGTAACTGCCATCGGCATTATTAGCGAAAACCCCTGGCATCCCATGACCAGTGTTCGTGAACGTGTCTATGTAGGCATTTGTCCCAACCCTCATCAAGTCTGGATCAAAGACCTGGTAAGCGAGACGATCGTCCTCCGCACTATAGCTATCGGCGAACCAGATTACAATAAGCGATCCATCATTTCTGAGCGCTCCTCGACAGCCCTCAGTAGCACTTCCGGCACTCTCGTTTGCCTGTACCGTTTCACTGGTCGAACTCCCATCCGGGGCATATTTGCATACAAACACGTTGCCACCACTCAACCAGGTGCGAATAAAATTCCCGCTGGAGTCATATGCCAGGAATCGGTAGCTGGAGTCATCACGATAATCTTCGGTTACTTTGACCATTGGATGGGGCAGATGTACCACACCCCCGCTGAGAGGTGAGACGATCACATTTTCAGTTGTCCCGTCCGCAAAGTCTTCAAATGTGCTTTCAGTCCATGTCAGAATGCCCAACAGAACCGCTTTGACAGTGAGAAGGCCTAAACCGGATAGAAAGAGCAAGTAAAGGCCGAGCTTCCTGAGACGCGTCATTCCACCCCCCAAACAAAAGTTGATCAGTCCCGAAGCTAAAAATGTTAAATGCTTTGTCGGAAAAAATTTAACGTACAATCAAACGGATTTCAACACGATAAGTTTTAATAATATAGCTTTTAAACCACTGGAAGGGTAGGTGCCAAGGTACCAAGAAATACCTGTAGTGGTAGCTGTCCGGTAGTCTATTGAAGGCTGCAATGGTTACCTATCCGGCCCTCACCCGATAAGACGGCGCTGAATGCGCAGCTGCTCCCTTTCAGCAGCAGCATGCTTCGACAATCCTTCGACATACCACCGGAATCCACTCGCACATGCAGTAATGAACCGCGTAGTGGTTAGTGATAATCAAGCTTCCCCTGGAACAGAGTAGCCACCGTACCAACCCGGGGGTCATACAGTTCAACCCGCAGGTTCGTAACGGCTTCCTCGGCCACTGCGAATTCCCATGTGAACGTATAGTAACAGTTACACCGGCAATAGCAGGTTTGGTATACTTGTGAACATGTATCCCTGACAGCGAGAAGAAGGGTATCCCCGGATAACTCGCTTTCCGCAACAAATGGTGCACAGCAGATGTAGTTCAGTCCCAGAAAGATCCTCAATGCATCATCAAATTCATACGTGAGCGTATCACGACCTTCATCCAGATAAACCGAGTCAGCTGGTTGAGCACTCATCTTTGGCAAATCGAGTTCACCGTTGCATCCACCGTAGGATATATCAAGCAGCTGAAGGGGTTCCGGACTCTGGGACGTCGATGTTAAGCACCCACCGATAAGTAAAGCCAAGGCGCATAGCCACAATGATCCTCGCATGAGAGTCACTCCTTTATGATGCGGCACGGTTTCTGAACCGTCTTCCTGATGGTGATTACCTTCCCTATACTTCGGTAGCAGCATCTTGATCGCTTCACCATGGCCGGTCTCCTTCAAGTAGTCCAACCCAATCATGGATGAAAATGATGTCATAACCGGCGGGAGGCTTTTCAAATGCCCCCATAAAGCATAGTAGAAACCTCGGTATGAAGCCCCTGGTAAATAAATTATGTATGCCATCTTGTATATAGAGCAAACAGTCCACTTCAACTCACCCTACTTCAGCAGCAGCATATTGTTGTACTGGGTATACACCAGCGTGATCCCCGTTGGGCTCACTGTGGCGGGTATACCCTTGATTGGCGGAATAAACAGGCGGGCAATCACAGGGCATAGGAGAGACCGATATTGATCCTGGTGATGAATTTGGTTCCGTCAAAACTTGACGGAGAAGGCCACATCGTTCAGCTAAACCATGCCCACGGTTCCCATGGCCACAAGTAGTTCGTTTGAAAAGGGTGGCTGGTCATCTGGACGACGGCATGGATACCCACACCACCGGACAGTACACGCATTCCAACGGCAAGATTATGACTGAATCTTTTGGCTTCAGCTTCACTTTCTCCATAATAATCAGTCACCGGCATCCAATGGCCGATATAGGCGGCATACAGCGGCAGGCGAATCCTTTTTAATCGTGGGGTGTAGCCGACGCCTATCGCGAGCTTGGTGGATGGACCGTACTTGCGGTTATAGGAAAACTCG
>JBGVTM010000097.1 GCA_041862535.1 Candidatus Neomarinimicrobiota bacterium
TACGGATCCGGGGAATATGGGCACTCTCCTGCGCACCGCCGACTGGTTTGCGATCCCTACTGTCTGGGTCAGTCAGGCCAGTGCCGATGTTTTCAATCCTAAAGTGCTCCGTGGCGGCATGGGAGCCCATTTCCATATCCCCAATCTCTGGCAAGGCGACCTTGCCGTTCCGGCACAGCAGATTTCAGCCGAAGGTATTATTCTCCTGGGTGCAACTATGGACGGCCGACCCTTGGACCAGATCGCTGCGCCAGGGCAGGCATGGGCGCTGGTTGTTGGCAGCGAGGCCCATGGCCTCAGTCCCTTCTGGCGGGGGTGTCTGGACGAGGCGGTCACTATCCCTGGTGCCGGGCGGGCAGAAAGTCTCAACGCCTCGGTAGCAACAGGCATTATCCTTCATTATCTTTCACACCAGCAACGATAACCTTAAGGCGCTTTATGGCAAACATCTCTCAAAGACAACGTCTCACTTCCCTCGATGCCTTTAGAGGACTGACCATCGCTGCCATGATCCTGGTGAACAATCCCGGTGACTGGTCGCACGTCTATCGGCCCCTGCTCCATGCTAAGTGGAATGGCTGGACCCCCACCGATTGGATTTTCCCCTTCTTCCTGTTCATCATGGGGGTGGCCATGGCCCTGTCGCTCCGGGTACGTATTGAAACCGTTGCGAACAAGGCCGCGGTCTGGTTGAAGGTTTTCAAACGAACACTGCTCCTATTCGGCCTGGGGCTGGTCCTCTCCGCCTTCCGGGACTATTCGGTGTCCCTGGCTCGCCTCCTCGTCATTATCGCCGTCCTGATCGTCTTGGGCAGCTTCGTGCTCCTGTACCTGCGGCTTCGAATTGCAGATCCCGGAGAACGTGAGGCTGCGGCCCGGCTTGTGATCAACAGCGCCATGCCTTTTGTAATCATCGGTGTGATCCTGGCCGGGCTCTATTCCTACAACTTTGCTACGGTTCGCATCCCGGGCGTTCTCCAACGCATCGCCCTGTGCTACCTGGCCGTATCGGCCATGATGGTCCTGCTGCCGCGCGCCCGGGATCAGTGGATCACCATGGGTGCCCTGATCCTGCTGTACCTGGTCATTATGTACGGCCTGTACGTGCCGGAACATGGTCGCGCCGTCTGGACACCGCAAGGCCACGCCAGCGGCTATATCGACCGCCTGGTCTTTGGCCTTAAGCACCTATGGTCTGGCACCAGGGACTCCGGCTACGACCCTGAAGGCGTCGTCACCACCCTCCCGGCCATCCTCTCCGTCTTCCTGGGGCTCCAGTTTGGCAAAGTGCTGGTGCGAGTGCATGACCACAAGGAACGCCTCTTCCAGTGGTTGGCCTTGGGAGCCTTCCTGACCGTGCTGGGACTGACACTCGATTTCCTTATCCCCATCAACAAGCAGCTGTGGACTCCCACCTATTCCATCTTCATGGCCGGTTTCGGGGGACTGCTTCTGGCAGGCTGCTACTGGCTGATTGAGATCAAAGGCAGGAAAAATTGGGCCCAGCCCTTCGTCATGCTGGGCATGAATCCCCTGTTCATATTCTGGCTGTCCGGTTTCCTGGTCCGGAATATGTTCCTGAACAACGTGGGCCACACCAATCTGCGCAACTGGCTGTATGTAAACGGCTATACCAGCTGGCTGGGTGAGACCAACATCGCCTCCCTGGCCTTCGCTCTGTCCAACGTGATATTCTGGCTGCTGGTGGCCTGGTTCATGTACCGCCGGCGGTGGTTCATTAAGATTTAGGGACATACCGGCGACAGGGCTTTGACTAATGCGTCTGATCGTCCTTTTAATATTGAGATTCACCCCGCGGGTAATCTAATTTTATGCTTGTAAAATCCTTCCATAAATAATCTTAGATTAAAGGAGTCATCGTATGCGAAAGCGACAAGCCACGTGGCTGTGGCTGGCAGTAGCAGTCATAGCCATGGCACTGTTATCATCCTGTAGTGTTCTGATGAAGGCGCGCGTCCTTTCCGTGAACGTGAAGGTGGTCGACGAGAACAATGCACCCATCAAGGGTGCCCTGGTGGAGGTCACTAATGGTGAGAAGACAACCACCGGCGTCGATGGATTAGCCACATTAAAATTCGCCGGTTTAGGGGTCCACATGATTACTGTCGTGGCGCAGGATCGGACGCCGGCCACTCTTTCCGTGACCATGCCACTGGACATCGGCAAGACGTTCACCGCCCGCTTAGGCACGCCAGTTGAGATAAGCCTCCCGATCAGTGTGGGAACTACCGGCAGCCTGGCCGGCATGATGATGGTGAACATCTACCCGCTGCTGTTCCAGTCCCTGTTCACCGCCTATGGCTACAACCTGGAGCTGGTGCCCTATAAGGCTGGTGAATGGACCGATTGGAATTACCGCGGTGCAGGGGATGAGCAGCCCATGGTAATGAAAAAGGCTTTCCTGACCAAACTGGAAAACCAGCAGGAATGGTGGCAGATGCAGCTCTTTGGCGAGACCAGTGACGAAACCATGATTATTGAGGTTCTGTTCAGCGAGGGCCGCCAGTCCTTGCGGCGTATGCGCCAGAAGACCGGCGCTGAGGCCGCTCAGGAAGTACCCGTCACTGAGGGCTGGTACACTGCGCCCATGACTCTTACACCCGAGTCCCTCGAAGGGGCTGTGGCCGAGAAAGGTGTGAGCGTAACCGTTCCCGCCGGTACTTTCCAGGCCGATTTGCTGGAGTTTGCCGCTATGGGCACCGGTGCCTTCCGTATGTGGAGAGCCCAGGGTGTTCCCGGCGGAGTGGTGCGCGCCCAGCTGGTGGAGCCGGATGGCGAGGCTATCTGGACCAGCGAGCTTAAAGGCCATGGCACCAAAGCCACAACGGAGCTGAATTCTTACTAGGATTCCCCGGCCAGGCCTTTTGTAGAGATCCAAAGCCGGTGCTCTCGCAAAGGGGGTACCGGCTTGTTTCGGTGTAAAATCTTCGCTTGTGACGCTCATGTAGCTTGGCGATCAGGGTACGGCGGCGCTATTTTTTACGGCGCATTTTCAATCTATCGATCTACAAAGGAGCCCTGTCATGAAACGCTATATTCTTTTCCCAGCTCTCCTGCTGGTTTACTCGTGCGCCCCGATCCCCGGTCCGCCGGAGGCCGCACCCCTAGAAAAAGTAAAATGGACCTACCCTGAGGCCCGCCAGGGCGATGTGGTGGATGATTATCACGGGACCATGGTGGCCGATCCCTACCGCTGGCTGGAAGACCCCGATGCTGAAGAAACCCGGACCTGGGTCGAAGCCCAGAATAAACTCACCCATGCCTACCTGGACGCTATTCCCGCCCGCGAAAAATTCAAACAGCGGCTAACGGAACTCTGGAACTATCCCAAGTATGGGGTGCCGTCCAGACACGGTGAGCGGTATTACTACTTCAAGAATGATGGACTTCAGAACCAGTCGGTGCTTTACACGGTGGAAAAATTGGGTGAAGAGCCGGAAGTGGTCCTGGACCCCAATACCTGGAGCGAAGATGGCACCATCGCCCTTACCGGCCGGTCTTTCACCGAGGATGGGCGCTATATGGCCTACGGCCAAGCTCAGGGCGGCAGCGACTGGCAATCCTATTACATCATAGACCTGGCCGCAGGACAGGACCTGGATGATGTGATCCAGTGGACCAAGTTCACCTCCATTGCCTGGGAACCGGACAACTCGGGCTTCTACTATACCCGCTTCCCGGAAGAAGCCTATATGGACATGACCGTAGACCAGACCAGGAACAGCAAGGTCTACTGGCACCGGCTGGGTGCGCCCCAGTCCGAGGATGTTATGGTGTACCATGATCCGGAACACCCTGATTATGGCTACAGCCCCTACGTTACCGAAGACGGCAAGTATCTGCTCATCTATGTCTGGCTGGGCACCGATGACCGCAATGGACTCTACTACCGCGAGCTGGGCGGCGACGGCGAGCTCGTGCACCTCTTTGAGGTAGGAGAGGCCCAATTCTATCCGGCCGGTAACGTCGGGAGCACCGTCTATTTCCAGACTAATCTGGATGCTCCCAAAAGCTGGGTCTTCAGTATGGACCTGAACAATCCGCAACGCGAGAACTGGAAGACCATCATCCCCGAAGGGGAGGACGCCATCAGCTCGGTGTCCCTCATCGGCGGGCGGCTGATAGTGCAGTATATGCACAACGCCTATGAGCTGGTGAAAATCTATGACCTGCAGGGAAATCTCGTGCGCGACCTGGACCTCCCGGCCCTGGGAACCCTGGGCGGCATGTGGGGCAAAGAGGCCGCTGACCTGCCGGAAATGTTCTTCTCCTTCACCTCCTTCCTCTATCCCTCCACCGTGTTCCGCTACGACGTTCATAGCGGGGATATGCAAGTGGTCTGGGAGCCGGGATTCGACCTTGATCCGGCAGTCTACGAGACCAAGCAGGTCTTCTATCCCAGCAAGGACGGTACCCCGGTGTCCATGTTCATCACCCACAAAAAGGGCATCGCCCTCGACCATAACAATCCGACCCTGCTGTATGCCTACGGCGGGTTTAATATCCCCATCCTGCCCGGCTTTTCCATCACTGGGGTAGCCTGGATGGAGGCTGGCGGCGTATATGCCGTGGCGAACCTGCGCGGCGGCAGCGAATACGGCGAAGAGTGGCATAAGGACGGGATGCTGGAAAACAAGCAGAACGTGTTTGACGACTTCATCGCGGCCGGGGAGTGGCTGATTGAAAATGGCTACACCAGCCGCGAGAAGCTGGCCATCAACGGCGGTTCCAACGGTGGGCTGCTGGTGGCGGCCTGTCTGGTCCAGCGCCCGGACCTGTTCGCGGCGGCGGTACCCCAGGTGCCGGTGATCGACATGCTGCGCTATCATATGTTCACCGCCGGTCGCTACTGGACCGTCGAGTATGGCAATGCCGAGGAAAATCCGGAGCACTTCAAGTTCATGTACGCCTATTCACCCCTGCACAACGTGAAGGAGGGGGTAACTTATCCACCTACCTTCATCACCTCTGCCGATACCGACGACCGGGTGGTGTCCATGCATGCCAAGAAGTTCGCCGCCACCCTGCAGGCGAAGGACACCGGCGTTAATCCCATCCTCATCCGGGTGGAGACCAAAGCCGGCCACGGCGCCGGCAAGCCCACCACCAAACGCATTGATGAGGCCGCCGATATCTACGCCTTCATCATGAAGAATTTGGGGATGACTCTGGAGTAGCAGCTATCGATCAGCCATCAGCGCCAGGGTAGGGGTGAACAACCGTTCGCCCACAGTATTGTAGGGGCACGCCGCTTGCCGGCCTCCCCGTAGGCCGTTTTCGGCCAGGGTGCCCTGTCCTACTACTACCATAAGCCTAACATGTAGAGGCGTACCGCTGTACGCCCTTCCCGGTCTTCCCCCTCTTCACTAACAACCAACTACTAATAACCGACGACTCTCTTCAGGTCAGCCTGAGCTTAGCCTGTCCTGCCCTTGGTTCCGCCGTAGGCGGTGGCCCTTGGTCCCGTCTATAATCCCGCCAGAGGCGGGGCCGAAAGCGAGGGCCAGAGGCAGAGCCGCAGGCGAAGTCCCGCCGTAAGTGAAATCCCGCTGTAAGCGGGGCGGGGCGGGAAGCGGAGTTCCTCCTACCGCTGCCGGACGGAGCGGAACCCTTAGCCCCGGATTTCATCCTGGGAAAAGAGTCTAATGGTAACCAAACCGGTAATCCGTCAGACCGGACGGTAGTCAGGCATTAGACCTGGTCAATCCTTTGCGAATCTCCAGACTTCAGCACTGAATAAGATCAGCAGTCCAAAGATTTCCAGACGTCCTAGCAGCATTACGAACGTCAGTGCAAATTTCCCCAATACCGGGATGAAGCTGTAGTTCGCAGCCGATCCTACCGCGCCAAACCCGGGGCCAACTGTCCCCATTGCCGCAGCAGTACCCGAAAAAGCGCTCCAAATATCCACCCCTATAGCTGCCAGTATCATTGATACAAGAAATAGTACCAGTAAGTAAACGGCAAAATATAAGATACTGCCGCTCGCGATGGATTCATCCAGAGGTTTGCCATTCAGATGGATTGATAGCAACGCTTTGGGATGCAGGAGTAGACGGATTTGTCGCCCGATGGATTTCCAGATCAGGAGAAATCGGTCGGCTTTTATAGCACCGGTGGTTGATCCGATGCAGGCGCCCTGCACAATAAGGAACATCATCATCAATTGAACAATCCCGGGCCAGATGGATGTATCACCAATAGCAAAACCAGTCCCGGTTCCGATGGATGTAATTTCAAAACTCGCGTGTCGTAAGGCTTCGAGCCAGTTGCTATACTGACTATTATGGAGAAATACCGTGGCTATCACAATGCAAACACTCAAACATCCTATGTAGTACCGCACCACCGATGACCTGAAGAGGTAATATACCTTCCCCCGGATTGCATGAAAGATTAAGATGAAGCTGGTGCCACCGAGGATCATGCCCGCAATGATGATAATCTCTGCTGCTAGGTTGTTGTATGCCGCGATACTTGCATTCCTTACAGAGAATCCGCCAGTAGCGATTGTACCAAAAGAAGTAGTCATGGCATCGAACAAGCTTAAGCCACTAATCCATAGGCCTATTGTCTCGGCTACAATCAGCCCAACATAAACATACAGCAGGATCCTGGCTGCATCCCTGGATCTTTTTTGAAAAGCTTCGCGGGCGTGCTCGGATATTTCTCGTTGGAACAGGATCATCCCCACGGTACCCAGGTATGGTGTGATTGTGATCACAAAAATGATGATCCCGGCTCCCCCGATAAAATGGGTGGTAGACCGCCAAAACAGTAATCCCTTTGGGAGGGCTTCAATGTCGTTCAGGATGGACGATCCAGCTGTGGTGTAACCCGAAACACTCTCGAACCATGCATCCACGAAGGTGAATTCCCCACCCCATAGGATATAAGGAATGGCTCCCACAAAGCAGGAAAGCAGCCAACCGCCTATTACAATGAGAATCCCCTCACGTCGATTGATATCATGCACAGCAGGTACAAAGATCAGCGGAAATAGACCGAAGCAAGCAGTCACCCCGGCCGAATAAAGTAAAATAAATTGAGATTCGTCCTGATAAATGATTGCAACCAAACTGGCCAACAGCTCGAAAGCGGCATTAAATAGCAGGATAACACCGAGATAACGGAAAATAACCGGCAGGCGCATGAAACTCAGGCCTCCTTCTTGCGTTGGGCTGCCAGGCGTTGGATGGCGCTGGCCAAATCACCCAGTTCATCTTGGGCCTTGATGTCAATGTCGGCCAGATCCCCGGTACTTAGAAACCGGTCTATCGCGCGGTTAATCTTCAAGATGGGTCGCACGAAATATATATTCAGAAAAAAATTGAAGAGCAGTGCAAACACCAGTGCCGAGACGATGGCCACAATCCCGGGGGTCGCTGCCCGGTGAGCGCGGTTGCGCAAATCGTTCGCCGTCTCAAACATGACCTCATCATTCAACGCTATCAACTCGCTCACTATATTCTTACACGTCTGGAACGACGCGTGTGCCTGTTCAAAGTACCAGCGAATGTCTCCTTCCTTATCGGTGCCGACGATAGGCCGTTCGAAAACGGTGTGGTAACTGTTGTATTGGGCCATGATGCTTGCCAGAATTTGCGTCTCTTCTGCCTCCGTAATATTGCTGCTGGCAATCCGGTAGGCTCGATGGAAGGTGCTGTCCGCCTCTTCAATAATAGTCCGCCCCCGTTCCCATTGGCCCATAGCCAGTAGCAGCACGCCGCTGTCTTCTCTCTCGAGGGATTCAAGCATGACTTTACCGGCTTCGATACTTTTATAATTGTCTTCCAGCAGCCGGGTGACCGATAGGCCGATGTCACCCAGCTTGTAGATGGACCAGACACCCGCAATGGCCAGCATCAGGATGAGGATCAGAAAACCGGAAAGGATTTTTATTCGGAGCCGCATGATTGGGTCCTTTCAAACTAATGGAATCTTATTCTTTGAATTTAAGCCCTTCAATCCCGGGATCACCCGGATATTGCTGTCCGTCCACGTTGCCGCCGTAGGCGGGGCGGGGCCGTAGGCGGGGAGCTCACCGGCGTATCGAAGGGGCCGCGAAGAATCTCAACCGCTGCAGTAGGGGCGTACCGCTGTACGCCCTTTGAACAACCTGGAACAAAGGTAACACTTTGATCCGGGGACATGGGTAAC
>JBGVTM010000098.1 GCA_041862535.1 Candidatus Neomarinimicrobiota bacterium
CAATTCCTTTACTTTGCGGTGGAAGCCAAGCCTCAAGTCCCTACGCAGGCGATAGCCTCCGCCTGACCAATGTGCCTTGTAGATATATTCCTGCTCGAATTTCTTAGCTGCAAGTGGCGACTGGCTATAGATAACTTTGTATATTCGCTGCCATATACTTGCGCCTTCGTGACCGGCCGATGGAGAGCGTCTTCTGGATAGCCTGCCAGTGCTGGCGGTGACATGCCTGGCTCCAATCGTGGCGAAGATGTCCAGCAACCCAGCTATTTTTTCAAACCGGGAATCGCCGTAAAGGGCCTGGAATAAATGGACAAAAATGGGGTCGAGGCGGATGACAGTGTCTATACCCATTTTAGATAGCTTGCTGACGGTAGCCACTCTAGCATCAAATGATGGTGCTTTGGGTGATAAAAGCTCAAGCACATCAGGAGTCCCTTCAATGGTTATAGCTATAAATTTAGGCTTGTAATCAATAAAGCCAGGCAATTCCAGAAGAAAGGACGGGTCGCCTTTGGTGGTGATGAAAAAGGAGACGCCGTAATCCATAAGAAGCTGTATCAGTCTTCTGACCTCTCTTTTCAATTCAGGTATGTCTTGGCAGGGGTCGGAGATATTGGACAGGGAAATTGGCGGGCATAAAGTCAGCTTTTTAAGGTCTCTCTCCACTAACTCAGGCAAGTTGTTATAAATCAGGGTATCCTCGGAGTAGTTGGAGTAAATAGCTTCCCGGGCATAGCAGTAGATACAATCATGAACACATTGGTTGGGCCCCGGTGGCGTAACATTGATAATCCAGCAGTGGAAGCACTTCCGCTCGGGATGAGAGTAGGGGAAATCATGGAAGGTCGAGCCCTTCTTGGCTATTAACCTTACGGTCACAATCTTATTTTAGCAGTTTGCTCGCTTCCAATGACAAATGACAAAGTTCAAAACACGACTGAGAAAAAGAAGTAGCTTTGGCATTTAAACATTTGGATTTTGATATTTGGGCTTGTTTAAGTCTGTCGTGAGCGAAGTCGAGGGGATTTGTTGCTTGGAGTTTAGGATTTGGAGCGGAGTGACTTTGGTATTTAGGATTTGTTTAAGATGCTGAAGGGGGCAGCTTCACACTGCCCCCTCGTATTTTCATCGGCAACCGAGCATAAGTCTTACGTAACTGTTAACGGGGTCACTCTTCGACGGTACCTCCGATTGCATCGGCTATGCCCCGGAGCAAGTCGCCTAATGACGCGCCTAAGTCTGCGAAATCAGGAAGGAACTGTTCTAACGCAGCTTCGACAAGATCCGCGAGCCCGTCCAGCACCGCCGCTGAGACATCAACGGCTATGACGCCTAACTCGTCAGACCAGCCTCCCAAGTTGCCAGCCATCTGTCCCGTAGTGGCACAAACGGCCCGCCCCATGATGTCTTGGACACCAAGGTAAGTCCATACCGCAGCGCCAGCCAGCGTCTTGGTCGTTTTAGCGGGTAGCGGCCCGCCTTCAGGCGGGGTGTATGGGCACGGGGGCTCTTCGCACTCTTGCGCCCCTACAGCGACAGGGACCATAAAAGTGACCAGTAACGCAAGAACAACACCTATACTAATTAACTTTCTCAACTGTTCCTCCTTTCTGGTCTCATAGCCCTCTTTATTGGTATTGGTTGCATTCCCCTATCATTTATCTGCAAATCTCTAGCCTTTGATATGTTCGGGCAAACACAATGCGCGGAAACACTTATTACGCTCATCAGCCTCTCTCCCCCCATAAATCGTAGCTCCAACTTAATATAGCGACAATTGGGTCAACCAAGCCCACCCTCACCGCTGTTCTTACAACTTCGTGTTGGGAAATAAACTCGGCTATGAGAGGACTGGTCTTGTAATAGAGAGACACCAACTCAGCACCTAAGCTGTTGGTCAGCAGGACGACGTCCCGGAACTCACGCAGGACTTCTATTTCCTGTGCCGTCGGACTTCCATAGGCTGCGGTGGCGATAAAGCAACCTAGCGGATTAGTCGCAACCTGGAAGCTGGCAGTGACGGTTGCATCTGCCGCGGGCATTTGGAAGATAGTCGACTCGGCATTGGCATTACTGAATTGGCCTGAAGTCGCTGTCCACCTAACAAACTGGTAGCCCGATGCGGCTACCGCTTGTACGCTGACAACCTCACCTTCTCCGTACGGAGAAGTAGCGGTGACATCAGTCGCCGTTCCACCCATGACTGGTGACGCTGCCATGGTCAGGGAGTAACCCTCCTCGAAGTTAGCGGTGATGGAGTAGCTGTCGTTCATAGTGATGGTGGTTGAGGCATCATTGACATCGGCGATTGTGCCTACATCACCGGTCCACTTGTCGAACTGATAACCCGCATCAGGCTGGGCAACGAGGTCAACTACTGCTGCCCCGGCCCAGAGGAAAGTTCCCTCACCAGGCGAGGTTACCGAACCACCGGCAGTGCTATTCACTGTCAACTCAAATCCTGGCGGCTCATCAATTGTCAGGTCGAAGTCATCATCCAGTTTGGTGGACTCCCAGGCAGCACTCTCATTTGCTAGGATGCCGCCGACCGTAAACGTGACTGTAGTGCCAGGGCCGGGCACCAGAATAACGTACCTGCTCTGGTCGTCCACGTTGGTCTCAGCATTTTTGACGCCGTCTACGAAAGCCTCCACCACTGTCCCTTCCGGCACCGGACCCGGCGGATTGAGGACGCTTACCGCGCCCGCGAATCCGTGCGGCATCGGCGGTATATCTTGGGCATTGGCAGGGACTGTCAGGACGCCGCCGGCGATGAGAACCAGCGCTAGCAAGAACCCAACAGCTCCCGCTTGCCTGCCGGCCCTGCGTCCTGCTGACCTATTTCCGCATGTCTGCCAGTTCATAATTCAAAGGCCTTCAGATTTCATTATAGAGGCGGAACGAAGCATGCATCTGCGGTGAACGCCATCCAGTAACCCTTACCTTGCAACAAGGGGTCTGGATTTATCTCCCAGGTCTGGGAAGCGGCGTCCCAACCATACCAATAGATGATTTTCCCCGCGGGAACCAGGGATGCCGTGTAGGTGGCCAAGGTCTTCGAAGCATTAGCTGACGTGAAGCCAACCATGTTCCAGCACTCATGATAGCATTTCTTCTGGTATGGTGGGTCCGGAGGATCGTTATACCACACGCCTTTTACCCTGAAGGACGCTGGATAATCTATATAAATCCAGTAGGCTCTGCACTCGTCCATTGTCGTGAGGGTCTCGAACGCTGTGTCATAACAATACACATACCACTGCCCGCAGTCGTAGTACCAGACTTGGAAGTCATGCCCCGGGTCGCAGACCGGTGGCAAAAGGTCAGCCAGCACGACCTCAATATCAGTATCCTCGGGGATACCAGGCAAGGAGATCAGGTTCCAGCCAGGAAGCAGCTGTATATCGAATAAATAAATTGGATATGATGGGGACGTTACTGCTGTCTCCTTTGATGTACCGACGATTAGAGTCTGATGGCAGGGAGCGCCATTTGTAACGCCCGCAATACGGACTGTCACCCATCCCGGTGCGAGGTCTCCGGTCAGAAGATCAATGTGGATCCCATTTGGTGGAAGCGCAGCCCCAGCTGCAAAGATGTTCCAGACCATAAGGTTCGCCGGAAAGGTATATACTGCCGGGGCACCGGCCCAGGTCGTGCCTTCCACGGTGACCGCGGTCCACGTAGAAACATCCGTGCCTGCCGGGAATGTGATGTCAATGCCTTCAGTTATCACGAGGAAGTCCAATGGCTGCTGCATCTTGAACTTAATGGTATAGTTGGATGCCTGGCCTGCAATCGCGTTGGTCAGGCCCACCGTGACGTTGCTTATCGCGGCGCTGGCCGGAGTCGCCATCACAGTGATGC
>JBGVTM010000099.1 GCA_041862535.1 Candidatus Neomarinimicrobiota bacterium
CCGTCGGATCTGCCGCAGATTGCGGCGCACCCGGCGCCAAGCACCTTCACAGTAAATCCGCGCGATGTCCAGCTCGGGCTTCGCGGCCTCCTCTCCCACCGCATTGATCCGGCTGGTTACCCGGGAAAGCACCGCCAGCATCCCGTAAAGGTCTATGGCGGCATCAGCAAATCGCTTGAGCATCAGCTGCCGATCCACCACCCGCTTGCCGAACTTCATGATAGCTGAATCCACCGCCAGGTGAAAACGTTCCACGTAATAGGAGCAGCGCTCGGCCCATTCCTTGAGGGCTGGATGCACCGCCGTGAGATGGGGATGAATAACGGCACCCCGGACTCTGGTAAGGGCGTAGTCGGCCAGGAACCCAAATCCCTTGATAGGATCCCGGAGGGCTTTACCCAATCGCTTGAGGTACTCGCCGGGCGCTCGCATACCGGCCAGAGCGATGAACAGACGGAGAACCTCGTTAGTACCCTCGAAGATGAGATTGACACGGGCGTCCCGCAGGCCGCGCTCAAAAGGATAATCCTTCATGTATCCCAGGCCACCCAGGAGCTGTAGCGCCTCGTTGATGTCGGCCCAGCCCCGCTCGCTCGCAAATACCTTGCAGATGGCCGCCTCCAAGGAGTAGTCCACGTCTCCCCGATCCACCAGGCCCGCCGTAAGGTAGACCATACTTTCCGACACGTAGGTGTCCACCGTCATCTGGGCGAGCTTCTCCTTGATGAGCTCAAACTCGGCGATGGGACGTCCGAACTGAGAGCGTTCCAGGGTGTGCTTCACGGCATCCTTCAGAACGACCTTGGCGCCCCCGGCCACCCCCTCGGCCAGAGCCAACCGGCCCGAGTTCAGTACTTGCATAGCCACCTTGAAACCTCTGCCCCTCTCTCCCAGCAGGCTGTCGGGGGGCAAAACCACATCGTCGAAGAAGAGGGGCACCGTACTGGAGGCCTTGATGCCCAGCTTGTCCTCTTCCGGTCCCCGGGTGAAGCCCTCCAGACCCCAGTCCACGATGAAAGCGGAGATTTTCTGCTCAGTTTTGCCGTCAACCTCCACTGCCGTTTTGGCGAAAACCGTGAAGAAATCGGCTATGCCGCCGTTGGTAACCCAGAGCTTCTGTCCATTCAGCAACCAGGTGCCGTCCGGCTGGCACACAGCGCGAGTCTGGATGGAAGCCACGTCACTGCCGGCGCCCGGTTCGGTCAGGGCGAAGGCCGCCAGCTTCTTGCCGCTGGCCAGGTCGGGCAGGTACTTCCGCTTCTGCTCCTCGCTACCGTACAGCAGCAGACCCTTCACGCCGATGGAACTGTGCCCACCCACGGTCACCGGAAGGGAGCCGTCGATCATGGCCAGGGCTTCGAAGACCCTGGCGTAGGCCGTCTGGGACAGACCCAGGCCCCCGTAGACCTCGGGAACGTTGAGGCCGAATAGGCCCATCTCCCCCAGGGCCTCCAGGGTGCCTTCGGGATACCGGGCCTGGGCATCGGCCTCGGCGGAATTAAAATTCTCTTCGGCCCATTTGAACAAATTGTCAGTGATGATCTTCACCATGTCGGCCTCTTCCTTATCCATACTGGGAAACGGAAAAGTCAGGTCCTCCAGAATCTCGCCCTGGAACAGGGACTTCATCAGGGATAACGTGGTTTCAGCCATGTCGCGCTCCTGTAGCTGCCGGTTAGGGCACGTTTAACCGTGCCCCTGCAGGTGAAAATTTACCACCTCGAGGAAGAGTAGTGGGGTGGTATCGCGAAAACGAAGAGCAGGGAGCAGGGCTCAGAAGGCCTATTGCGCCTCCTCATACAGCCGCTTAAACAGGTCCCGCTCTGCCTGGGTGAGTTCCTGCCCCCGGCGGCCTTTAACGGTCGCCATGGTCTCCAGGCACTTTTCCAGGTCATAGCGTTCCTGGCCGTCGCCGCCCCAGGCGAAAGAGGGCACGACCTTGGGCGGTGTAACCGGGCCGAACACATTTGCCGCCACCCCTACGCGGGTACCGGTGTTGAAGAGAGTACCGATGGCGGTCTTGGCATGGTCACCCATGAACATGCCGATGAAGGTTTTCCCCGTATCTACGGTCTGGCCATTGACTAATACTTTCACCGGCCCATAGTTGTTTTTCAAATCGCTGTTGGTGGTGCCAGCACCCAGGTTGATCCACGATCCTAGGTAGGCATGTCCCAAAAACCCATCGTGCTGCTTGTTGGTGTATCCCTGCATGATGGTGCCTTCCACCTGCCCCATGACCCGGCAGACGGGTCCTAAAGCGACCTCCTCCAGAAACGCGAAGGGCCAGACCTTGCACTTGGAACCCAGGTAAGTCGGCCCGGCGATAACGGAGTGGGAAGCAATCGTAGTACCGTCTTCAATGATAACCGGTCCGTGGCGGATATCGAGGGTTACGGCGGGATCAATGGTCACGTCCTTGCCCAGATAGACGCCGCCATCACCCACTACTTCCACACCCCGGGGCAAGGCGCTGCGGGCTGCGCTGCGGTACCAGCGGTCAAAGTCAGCGGTGAGCCGTTCGCCATTGGTTAGAAAATGGTCCCACAGGTAGTGGAGGAGTGTTGGGCCTTCATATTCAGTCGGATTGAAAGAATGCTGCTCCCCGCGCATCAAACTGTCACGAAACGCTCGGCCGTCATAGGCGGGCAGGTACCCTCCCACTAGACGCTCCTCCTGCATCATATGTGCGTGTTTCGCATCCAATAATTGGAACGATTCCTCATCCCACAGGGCCGTTCCGTTAAGCCAGAGGCCGGCCACCACCTGCTCCGGATTGACCGGCAGGTCGGGGTAACGTTCCTGCACCACCGCCGCCATTTCAGGACGCACCACCAGGCTGAGGGGCTTATCGCTCACTACCCGGCGGATGCGCTCCAGGTGGGTGTAAGCGCCGCAGCGCAGCTCAAAGGTGGCCCAGGTGAGGGTCAGCGGTTCCAGGTTCAGGGCATACTGGTCTTCAAAGACGTAAATCATGAACGGTCCCTTCTGAACTTTCCAGACAGTTGCGGATGAGGTTAACCACCGGGTGTTCCCAGATCACATAGTTTGAGCATTTGCGCATACGCCTTCCTGAGGGGTTGGTCCGGATCGGCGTAGATATGGATGTTATACAGGTCGTCGGCATAAGGACCGGAGAGCCCGATCCGTCGGGGCGTATCGATCACACTCATCACCCGGGCAATCTGGAAGTTCAACTCCGGGTCCAGGTTGATCACGGCGTCGAAAGCCTGATTCCGGAAACGGGCCAACATCACATCCATCTGAATCCTGGTGGGATCGTCCGGGTGCATAGGGAAATAGAAGGTTGAATGCAGCGGGCATGAGATGCGATCGCGATAGAGGTTGGAGATGGCGAGGCAAATGGTATTCCGGTGCAAATATCGCTGCAGGCGCCGGGCGACATAGCGGCTCTCCGCCACCAACTGATTTTGAATAGGGAACAGAAAGAGGAGTCGCCTGGGCCGCGGTTGATGAGGGGAAAAAACCACTTCCCGCGGCGGGGCAGTAAGGTAGCCGATCATTTGGTAAACTCGCAGCCGGGTGCTCGTCTTCATGCCAGACTTTGCCTAAAATAAAATGTAATTTACTTTTTAAGACATCACAAGCGACAGGGGAAACCATCAACCATAAGCCCAATACCCTTCCGGATAGTTCTCAGAGAGGGCCGATTTTATTCCGGCCAGATTATGCCAGCCTGCCCGTCCGCGATGCTTTAAATTTCCGACTCGTGAACTCTTCCGCGCACTACCGACTGCTCGCTGTCCT
>JBGVTM010000100.1 GCA_041862535.1 Candidatus Neomarinimicrobiota bacterium
CCTGCAGTCTAAAAGTGGTATCGGTGTTAGCTACCTCGATCGGAATCTTTTCAAATCGCCGCTCTTTCTCCTTATCGCCAGGATTCAGGATAAACAGATCAAAGTCTGATTCAGGGAAATCGTCCTCCTCAGCAACCAATGCGCCGGCCAGCATAGCCCCTACGCTTGCGGCGGCGGTACCGAGAATAAGCCAGCCGGTCTTTTTCTCGCCAGCATAAAAATGAATCATGCCGGGAACAGGTATGGCGGCCAACACTAATCCCACCGTGAGACGACGATTCATATCCTGATATTCCTCAAATGTCATCTCTTCAGGGATCTTGGTGAGAGGGGCTTCATTCAGCAAATCACCGCCCGTTAACTGTCCATAGGCAGGATATGCTCCCATAGTAATCAGGCAAATAAAACCGGCAACGATCACCGGGTTGGCTCGACTCATGCTCTTATCTCCTTTTATCACCGTGAGTTATCTGCAAGCATTGCCCTGACAACAACCGAATCCCGGCAGAACCCAGCTGCTTTACACGTCGTTAAGTTAACAAGCGTGTCAGCCAATTGCGTAAAGAAGTGCAATACCCAACTTCGGGACTTTCACGAACTCACACCCGCCTGGAAAAGTGTTTGTAGAGGGCCCAGGTCACAATAAACGAGACCACGAAAACAACCAGCGGTATTATCACCCCTAAAACAGGACTCCCGACGCGGGACGCCTGAAGAACAATTACGATCATGCTCGTCTCCCCTCACTGGAGGTTGAGATTTTCCCCGCTTTTCTCTTCTTGTAGTGAATCCAGGCGAATATCAGCCCAGTGAAGGAGGCGATATAGGCAATGGACATCCCGATGACAACTCCCAATCCCTCACTCATCGGGGCTCCTCCCACCGGACGATCCTTTCCAGCTCTTCCAGATAATGCTTCTGTTTCTTCTCATAGTCCTCGGAAATCGTCCTCAGTTTGGGATCGATAACCCAATGCATGAAAGCGGTCAGGACTACTGCTACACCCAGAATGATGAATCCCACTTTCAACAGCAGCATACTGAGAGCGAGGCCCACGGCCAACGCGATATAGGCCAGTGGGGAAAGCACAATGGCGATCCAATCCTCCCTGGCCCACTCGTCGGCGGCCGCCGCCGGTGTCCATTTGCGACGAATTAAACTCATGCTGTTCTCCCGTAATGTATCAATAGGTTGCTTGTAGAAATCGTCACCAGGTCCCCCTCACTTGTCAGGCGTGACCTGTGCCAAAAGGCCCTGTCTTTCTGCCTCCCGACGTACCGGACCCCAGAAGCCGATGGGCCGGGACATAACGTAGTACCGCACCAGATGATCCCTGTCCTCGGGCTTGGTCAGGAAGGTCACCGGCAGGTAAATGAATCCCGTCAAGATCATCAGAGCCCAGAACTGGAGGTAATCCGGCAACTCGGGAATGACGCCAAAAGCCGGCAGGACCCATACCACCAGCCACGAAAGACCCAGGTTCGCGATCCAGGCTGAGAGGTACCCCCAGGCATTAAACCGCCACCAGATTACCTGCAGGATGTTGGGCAGCCACACGCCGGCCGCCATAATCCATAGGGCGAAGATGAGCCACTTGGTGATCTCCTCCATCATCAGGCCCAGGACAAAAGATCCCAGCAGAAGCAGCAGCGTAGAGAAACGCCCGACCCAGATGAGGCGCTTCTCAGAGGCTTCAGGATTGATGTAATGATGATAAAGGTCCCGGGTGGCATATAACGATCCCAGGTTGAGATGGGTGGAAATCGTGGAAAGGTGGATGGCCAGGATAGCCGCAAAGAAGAATCCCAGCATGCCTGCTGGCAAGTAATCAAATCCTAAGCGAAACCAGCCCAACTCGTATTCGCTGGCATTCTTAATAGTTGGAAATAGAACGAAGAATCCCAGGATCGCCGCTGCCCAAATAGAGTTGCGCATCACCACCAGCGCTGTGCCCCACCAGATAGAATAAGAGGCGTCCCGCACCGTCCGTGCCGATTGAATACGCTGGGCCTCCGCATACCAATCGATAGAAGTCCCCATGCCCAACCCGCCGATCAGGGCAATAACCATCATCGTCAGGAACCAGGCAATCGGGAAGTCTCCGGAGAGCCAACCGCTAAAGTGGAACGGATTGAGTCGCCAGGACTGACCAAGCACGTCCAGCTTCGTAACAATGGCCTGGGGGCCACCCGCGGCGATAATGCCCCAGACCGATATAATAATAATGGCCGAAAAAGCGATGACACCCTGCTGAAAGTCCGCCATGACCACACCCCAGTAGCCGGCCGAAAGAACGTAAATCGCGCAGATTGCCGAGAACACTATCAGCCCAATCCATACGGGCCAACCGAATGAGTAATGGCATACCTTACCCATCGCAATGCCCACCCATCCTAGGATGAACATATTCATAAACACCTGCCAACCGGCCATCCAGCCCCTGAGAAGCTCGCTCCCCAGGCCCCCGAAACGCAGGCTCTGCCACTCGGCCTGAGTATAGGCCAGAGACCGCCGAAAAATCCGGGTAGACACAAAAGCGCTGATGGCACACCAGGCCGAGAAAAAAGTATACCAGATGCCCGCCAAACCGTACCGGTAGATAACTCCCGTTACCCACATCGGTGTGTCCGTAGCTGTGTGGGTGGCGTACACCGAGGATGCCGGCAGCCACCACGGTAATCCGCGGCCGGCCAGGAAAAAGTCCGATTCGGAACGCTTACCCAGTCGATAAAAGAGAACGCCGCACCCAATCATGAGAGCCAGGAAAAGAACGATCCATACCCAGTCAAGAACGGCAAATTGCACCATCGAGGCCTCCAGTACTAAAGTCGGTCTCTTTCAGCCATACCGCGAACAATTGTGCATATCAGACCCTCTGTCTACCCAGCCAATTAACGACCATCAAGCATACAATTCCATCCATAATGCACCCAAAGAGCCCGTTGGTCAGGGAGTTGGAATTTCGGCTATAATAACCATAGATTCAATAGTAGCGGGTTGGTCCCTTTCGACGCATATCTCAAATTTGAAGCCGAAGTGGATCTCCCAATTCCTGGCGGGATTATTCCAACTCAATATCGTGGAGGGGATCGCCGTGAGAACCTTAAAGTCCCTGTTGACCATCTTCCTGCTGTCGATAGCCCTTAATGCCCAAACCAACGTAGATAAGCTTGTCAAGGGTATTAACGAAGCGTCCCTCGTCTCGTTCAACGACTGGAAGTACAGCACCGATTTTTACAGTAAAGACGCGACCGTTGACGCCCTGTCAAGCCCTGATTACAATGATTCTTATTGGCGCGACCTGAAAATTGGCGAGTTGATTTACGTCGATTCCTGCTGGCTCCGGAAAGAGATCGTTATGCCTGAGCTGGTGTTGGGCCAGGAGATTGACGGACCTGCCAGGTTCCTTGTCTCCGTTGATGACTACGGCTACATGCACATCAATGGTGCGGAGAAAGGCTACTTCCCCTGGAATGGGGAGTTTGAATTGACGGCCGATGCCCGGCCGGGTCAGAGGTTTGTGTTACTCATAAAAGCCATAAACACCGGGGGGCCGTTGAGACTGCTTCGGGCCCGGATTGAAATGAGGCGCGATGAGGCACTCCTGAAAGAGATCAACAACCTTGCTCTGAGCCTTCAGGTGGGACAGAAACTGCTGGGTTTTGATACCTACCAGACGAACAGCCGTCTCAAGGTCGATCCCGGCATCGACCGATCCAGGATGAACCGCCAGGAGAAGCAGCGGTTGAACGCGCAGCTGCAGACCCTGGCAGCCCGGGTGGACGTGGATGCCCTCCACTCCGGAGAGCTCACCAAATTCCGGCAATCAATAGCGGATGTACGTCAGGAACTTAATCCAATCGACGAGTTTGCCAAGCGATATACCCTCTATTTCACCTCTAACGCCCACATCGATGCCGCCTGGCTGTGGCGGAAGAAGGAGACCATTGAAGTCTGTAAGAATACTTTCACATCGGTCCTAGATATGATGGACGCGCGACCCGATTTCACCTATACCCAAAGCTCCGCCCTCTACTACGACTGGATGAAAACGCTCTACCCACAGGTGTACCAGGGAATAAAGCAGAGGATCAAGGATGGCCGCTGGGAAGTGATAGGCGGGATGTGGGTGGAGCCCGATTGTAATATGACCGGCGGCGAGTCCTGGGCGCGCCATCTGCTCTATGCTCAGCGCTACTTCAAGAACAACCTCGGTGGCAGGGTGAAAATCGGATGGAATCCCGATTCGTTCGGCTACAACTGGAACATGCCCCAGCTGTATCTGAACGGCGGAATCGATGCCTTTATCACCCAGAAGATCGGCTGGAACGACACCAACGTGTTCCCCTACCGGGTGTTCTGGTGGGAAGCCCCGGATGGCTCCCGCATCCTCGGCTATTTCCCCTTCAACTATGTGAACACCCTCGACGACCAGTTCCGGCTGGTCGATTGGATGCGTCAATTCGAGGCGAATACCGGTTTCACCAGAATGCTGGTGTTATATGGCGTCGGTGATCACGGCGGTGGGCCATCGCCACAAATGCTGGATCACATCGAATATATGAAAACCCTGGCTATCTTCCCTGAAATCCAGCATGGCACAGCGAAAGATTATCTCAACTGGCTGAAAGCACAAGATCTGTCCGCGCTACCAGTCTGGGAAAACGAGCTCTACCTGGAGTACCACCGCGGGACATTGACCACTCAGGGGAAGACCAAAGAGAATAATCGCAAGGCGGAGAGTTTGCTCACCAACGCGGAGAAGTTTGCTGCAACTGCCGCACTATATGGCCGACAGGTTCACCAAGCGGACCTGGAACAGGCCTGGAGGATCGTACTGCTTAACCAGTTCCACGATATCCTGCCCGGCTCAAGTATCCGGGAAGTCTACATCGATGCCCAGGAGGACTACGACCAGGCCTTTGAAATCGGCAATTTCGAACTGGAGGCTGCCCTCAAATTCCTTGCCGGGCAGATCAACACCTCAGTTATTAAACAAGGCACCCCCGTGGTGGTCTTCAATCCGTTAGCCTGGACGCGAGACGACATCGTCCGCCTGCGCCTGCCGGATAGGGATACCACAAACTATGCCATTTTCGACCTGCAGGGCAAAGAGATCCCCTCCCAGAGAATAACGAGGGGGAAATATGACCAGGAAATCATTTTCGTGGCCGACAAGATACCCTCCCTTGGCTACCGACTTTATGAGCTGAGAAAAGAGCGGCCGGCAAAGATCAAATCAACCCTGAAGGCGTCAGACAACCGGATTGAAAACG
>JBGVTM010000101.1 GCA_041862535.1 Candidatus Neomarinimicrobiota bacterium
CGGGTTTCACCACCTTGTGCGCCCATTCAGCCAGCCCCTGGCCGCCGGGCCCTTCGCACTTGTAGGGGCTCATGGCGACCAGCGTGGTGGTATTGCCGTGATAGCCGTCCTCTAGAACTATCACGTCGCGGCGGCCCATGTGGCTGCGAGCCAAGCGGACAGCCAGCTCATTCGCCTCGCTGCCTGAGTTCACAAAATAACAGACCCGCAGCGGTTCAGGCAGGGTAGCCGTGAGACGCTCGGCATATTCGACCAGATAGGGGTGCAGGTAGCGCGTATTGGTGTTCAGGGTCTCCGCCTGCGCCGAGAGGGCAGCCACAACCTTCGGATGGCAGTGCCCGACATGACAGACATTGTTGACGCAGTCAAGGTAGGCCTGCCCGGAGTCGTCGAATAGAAACTGTCCCCTCCCCCGGACAATGAACAGTGGCACTTCGTACAGCAGGCTCAAGGAAGGGCCGATCAATCTCCGCCGCTCTTCGAGGAGCTCGCCATGGGTCCAATGACGATGCCCTATCTGCTGTTCAGTAAGAGGATGGAGGTTGCAGGCCTCCCGGAAGCGGCTCTCGCCTTCGTGCCAATCAACAGCGGCGAGCCGTTCCAGTGTCTCCCAGGCCTGGCGGTCGCTGATCTGGGCGTGGGGATTTAGGGGATCGTCCTGGGCCGCGATGGCCGACATGGTAACACTCACACACAGGCGCATACAGATCAGGGGAAACAGGACCTGGATTTCGATCTCCGAGAGAGGCCGCGCCCGGTGATATCCAGCAACGACGCGGGCGGCAACCGCCAGCGGCTCCTCCGCGCCGAAAATCACATAGGCACAGGCGATCGCCAGCTCGTTCACCGTGTGGGTCAACACCATGTCGCCGAAGTCCAGCAACCCGGCCACCCGCCACCCGTCTTCGCTATCCGACACCAGCAGCAGGTTCTCGTCGTTGGCGTCGTTGTGGATGACGCTCATCGGAAGATCCGGAAGTAACGGCACCGACCGGCCCCGGTATTGCAGCAGAAACCGCTCCACGATTCCCCGACGCCGGACAGCCCGGATGCGGCCGGTATGCTTGCTGATCCACTCGGCCCGCCGCAAGTCCCACCGGAGCTCCCGTTCCATCGCCGGGTGTTCAAAACCAGCCAGGCAGCGGTCCAGGTCGCCAAGCGCATACCCGAGACGGTCGAGGGTGCGCTCACAGCGGGGGAAAACAGCCGCCAGAGGCTCCCCCTGCAGATACGTCAACACACGCACGCTGAACTCATCCCCCGCGGCACCTCGAATCGTGCCCATCAGGTCACCCGAAAGGGACTTGACAAACCTGGGACTAGCACCGGATGACCAGAGCTCCGGGAGCCGGCTCAACACGGCGTTCTGGAAGTCCAGCACTTCCGCACTCTCGCTGCGGTTGGCGATCTTCACCACAAAGCTGCCCGCCTCGCCACCATCGAGCCGGAAGTTCTGATCGCGCTCGGCCGGCAGCGGCTCCACCGCGCCGTCGATACCGTAGTGATCGCGAACGAAGGCGCGCACCTCATCGCAGGTGAACGCAGGCCGGCTCGCTACTGTCGACGTCATGGCATAAGTAAAAGTGCTGCCATCAACGAGATGTCGTTTCTATTAGCCAGCCGGACCAAGAGAGACAGAATGCCGTGTATCGGGGGCCAGCTCCATGCGGCTGAGGGGGGTGTGGCGCTCCTGGGCTGGTTATCGATGCTCGCCGCGAATATCGCATGACGCCGAGGATACAAAGCGGGAATAGAATTACGAAGGATGCGGACCCGAGCCCGTACATTGCGAACAGCCTAATTTTCCTGTTATACATAGCGCTGTAAGGCACTGTTATGAACCGCCACACCATGTCGCTAAAATCAAAGATATAGACGGCATGGACAATTTACAAGGGGTTACATTAAAGGGCTATTCCTCAGTGCGAGATAGCTTATTTGGCTTTGTTTTCAAGGAGAAGGATCATGATACTCGAAGCCATTAATCCCGCTACGGGTGAGACGTTCAAGACCTACGCGGAGCTGAAGCCCGCCGCGGTCCAACGTATCCTCGATGAGGCGGCTGAGGCGTTCCCTGGCTGGCGCCGAACCAGTTTCAGAGAGCGAGCCGCACTGCTGAAGCAGGCCGCCCGGGTCCTCCGCACCAATCGGGAGGACTACAGCGTCCTCATGACCCGGGAGATGGGCAAGCCGCTCACCGGCAGCCGGGCCGAGGTGGAGAAATGCGCCTGGGTCTGCGACTACTTCGCCGACCAGGCCGAGGCCTTTCTGCAGCCGGAAGTGATCCAGACCGACGCCCGCAAAAGCTTCGTCACCTATCAGCCGCTGGGGGTGGTGCTGGCTATCATGCCCTGGAACTTTCCTTTCTGGCAGCTTTTCCGCTTCGCCGCACCGGCGCTCATGGCCGGCAACGTGGCTGTCCTGAAACACGCATCGAACGTCCCCGGCTGCGCCCTGGCCCTGGAAGAGATCTTCCGGCAAGCCGGATTTCCAAAGGGCGTATTCAGCACCCTGCTGGTGGGCAGCCCCCGGGTGGCCGCGATCATCGATAACCCCATCGTCCAGGCGGTGACACTCACCGGCAGCGTTCCAGCCGGCAGGGCGGTGGCCGCCAGGGCGGGCGCGGCTATCAAGAAAACCGTCCTGGAACTGGGCGGCAGCGACCCCTACATCATCCTGGAAGATGCCGACCTGGAAACCACCGTGCCTACCTGCGTCACCGCCCGGCTGATCAACTCGGGACAGAGCTGCATCGCCGCCAAGCGGTTCGTGGTGGTAGCATCCCTGAGGGAGCGGTTCGAGGAGCTCTTTGTGGCCCGGATGCGCGCTCAGAAAATGGGCGATCCCATGGAAGCCGATACCGTCGTGGGTCCCCAGGCCCGGCACGACCTGCGCGACGAGGTACACCGGCAGGTGCAGACAAGTATCGAGCAGGGCGCCCGGTGTCTGCTCGGCGGCCGGATTCCCGATACCAAGGGGGCCTACTACCCACCCACGGTGCTCACCGACGTCCGCAAGGGCATGCCCGCGTACGATGAGGAGCTCTTCGGCCCAGTGGCCGCCATCATCCCGGCCAGAGATGAAGAGGAAGCCATCCGGATAGCCAACGACTCCTCGTTCGGACTGGGAGCGGCCGTCTTCACCCGGGACGTTGAAAAGGGAGAACGCATCGCGGCCAGCGAGTTGCAGGCCGGCTGCTGTTTCGTGAACGCCTTAGTGAAGTCGGACCCCCGCCTGCCGTTCGGCGGTATAAAAGCCAGCGGCTACGGCCGCGAGCTGTCCAGCCAGGGTATCCGGGAATTTGTGAATGTCAAAACGGTATACGTAGCCTAGGAGAACAGAATCCTGTCCACCCTCACCAAGTCCCAGTTCCTGACCGGCCATCAATGTCCCAAGCGGCTGTGGTTGGATGTCCACCAACCGGAACTGGCCGCACCGCCTTCCCTGATCCAACAACGGGCAATCGAGCAGGGCCTGCGGGTGGGGGAATTAGCCCGGCAGCATTTCCCTGGCGGGGTATTGATTGAGTTCGACCCGGCCTACATTTCCGAGGCACTGGCTGATACGCGGCGGGCCATCTCGCAGGGGCATAAAACTATCTTCGAAGGGGCATTCGAGTTCCACGACGTGCTGGTCAGGGTAGACGTACTCGAGCGCCAGGCCGATATCGGCTGGCGACTCGTCGAGGTCAAGTCCTCCACCGGAGTAAAGCCTGAGCATATTCAGGATGTAGCCATCCAGGCTTACGTCCTGAATGGAGCGGGTCTGGAAACCGAGCAGTTCCACCTGATGCACCTCAACAAGGCGTGTACCTACCCGGAACTCTCCAACCTGTTCACTCTCGAAGACCTGACACCCCAGGTGCAGGGCCAGCTGTCCATCATGGCCGCCAGGGTGGATGATTTTCACCAGGTGCTGGACCTGCCTGAAGCCCCGGAAGTGCTCATCGGGCAGCATTGCAACCGGCCCTACCGCTGCCCGTTTGAGGAGCACTGCTGGGAGTGGGTGCCGCCGAACTCCATATTTTCCATTCCCCGCCTGACCTGGCCCCGGAAAGAGCAACTGCTCCGCGAGGGCCTTATCGAGATCACCCGGCTGCCAACCGACTTCCCCATGGGCGAGCAGCAGGCCCGGTATGTGGAGAGCGCACGCCGCCAGCAGCCCATCGTCGACTGGCAGGCAATTCGGCAGGAGCTGTCCAGACTGGTGCCGCCCATCCACTTTCTTGATTTCGAAACCGATGCCCCGGCAGTACCAAGATTCGAAGGATTGCACCCCTACGAAAACTTCCCCTTCCAGTTCAGCTGTCATATCTTGCTTGAAGCTGGCGGTCTTAGCCACACCGAGTACCTCCACCAGGATGACAGTGATCCGCGACCGCCACTGCTGGATGCCCTGCTGCCGGCGATAAGTCCCACCGGGTCGGTCGTGGCCTACAATGCACCTTTCGAAAGGAGCGTCTTGAAGGCCCTCATGACCTGGTTTCCTGAAAAGACCCGGCAGCTTCAGTCCATCAGCGACCGCCTGTGGGATCAGCTCAAGATTTTCCAAAAATACTACACTGATTACCGCTTCGACGGCTCCTGCAGCCTGAAGAGCGTGTTGCCGGTACTGGTGCCATCGATGAGTTATCAAGACCTGGCCATACAGCAGGGCGATGCGGCCCAGGCGACCTGGAACCTGATGCTCAAGCTGCCACCGGGAAGGGAGCGCCGCACGCTAATTAAGGACTTGAAAAAGTACTGCGGACAGGATACATTGGCTATGGCCGCTTTGTATAATTATCTCATAACATATTGAGGTCGCACTTTGGCTCTTTACCTGGCAGGCTGTGAACTACGGGTATATAAGGAACTTCTGTTCTCCTTCCGCGATGACACCCACGATGAGATTTCCCGGCCGCTACTGCCCTGGCATCCACATCGATCCACTAATAGCCCTTCCGGCAGCACCCGGGACACAGCCCGGGAGGTGCGACGGAGGAAACCTTTGGTGATGCGTAATGAATGCTGAAACTGTCCCGGGACCGGGGATATTTGCCACCCCGCCCCGCGGCGAGAAAATAACTGACATCGAGTCAGTAACGCGCTTTCTCCAGCGCTACCAGAATCTGATGGACGCGCATGCCTGGCG
>JBGVTM010000102.1 GCA_041862535.1 Candidatus Neomarinimicrobiota bacterium
CTGGCCCCCCGCACACCGTCCCGGTCGAAGGCCTCCAGCGTCCCCGTGAGGCGGGTGTCATAGAGAAACAGCGGCCAGCGGTGCTCCAGGTGCCAATCCAGCGCACCGGAACCGGGACCATATCCCAATCCCATCTCCGTGTCCGAGTAGGGGGTATCGAAGCCGGGGCCATACCAGCGGTTGAGCCGCACCATCGGGGTCAGCTGATCGGTGTAGTTATACCATACTGCGGGCCAATAGGCGAGGGTGTAGCGATCCCTGGGGAGGTAATAGGCCACCAGCGGCATAAAACCAACGCTGGTAGGTAGCATACCGCTGCGGTTGTTGCGCGGGTCGATATCCATGAGTTTATCGTCGGGGTCCAGTACGATCCGGCGCACTTTTTCCGGCGCCTGCAGCGTGACGGTACCGGTGGTCTGGTGGCGGAAGTCATCCCAGGTGGTGCGCACCCGTTGCCCGGTGGCCGTGATGGCCTCCACCACCACCGGGGCCTCCCAGGGACCTTTACGAAGCAGATTGACGGTCACTTCGTAGCCCTCGTCGGTAGGGTGCTGCTTCCAGCCCTTAAGTGCATAGTCCAGGTAGCCGGCAGTGTGGAGCCACTGGTCGAAGAACCAGTCCAGTTCCTGGCCGCTGGCCTGCTCCATGGCCCGGCGGAAACGGTACTCATTGACGTGTTTCAGCGCCCATTGACGGTAATAGCTCTGCATAGCACGGTCAAACGTCTCTTCTCCCAGGATATATTGGAGCTGTTCCAGCATGAGTGATGCCTTGGTATAAGCGTTGCGGCCGTAGGCGAAGCTGCTTCCGGAGCGGTAGGCGGCGGTGGCGATGGGTTCATTATAGCCGCTTGTCTGGAGACTGGCTCCCAGCCATTGAACCTGTGCCAGGCTGGGGGTGCGTTTCCGGTGCCGTTGAAACCATGTGTCGGGCAGGGCGGTCTGATCGACGCCCAGGTGACCGTAGCGGCTGGTCATATACCAGCTGGTCTGGAAGGTGGTGAAACCCTCATCCAGCCAGGCCTCTTCCATTTCGTTGTTGCCTAGCATGCCGTAGAACCAGATGTGGCCGATTTCATGGACGATAAGGCTTTCGGATTCGGAACCGTTCATTACCAGCATGGGGTACTCCATGCCGCCGCCCATCAGGGCATGGGTGGTTGTCACCTGGGGATAGGGATAGGGCCCGAACCTGGTCGACAGCCATTCCAGGGTCCGCTCGCTCCGTTGCACCACCTTTTTAGTCCAATCCTGACCTACCCGCAGGTTATAAAGGACGTTCACCTGGGTGCCGTTCCAGCTCCCGCTCTCATAAACGAAGTCAGCGGAGGCGATCCAGGCGAAGTCGTGGACCTTTTCCGCGTGGAAGGTAATGGTACGGCGTTCATCTTCTTTCCCAGCCAGTCGGCTTTCCCGTTCTTCCCGGTAGGTTTCGGACCACTTGTTGAATGGCACGGAGGTATCCACCCGGGCCGCTTCCCAGCCGGGATCGCCGCTGGTGACGACGCCGGTAGCCCCCAACACATAGCTGTAGGGCACGTCAATAGTGACATCAAAAGTGGAAAATTCGCCGTAGAACTCGCCCATCAGGTGGAAGGGTTCGTTGTTCCAGCCGTGCTCGTCGTAGACTACCACCTTGGGGTACCACTGGGCCATATCGTATTGTTCTCCGCGATAGCCGGCCCGGCCGGTGTGCCGGCGCACGGTGTGGACCCACTCGAGGTCCAGGGTCAGCCGGGCTCCGGGCGCGAGGGGCTCGGGCAGCGCCACCTCCAGAATCGTATCGTCCACCTTGAAGCTGGAAGTGGCGGCACCCGATGGCAGGGTGAGGGTGAGCGATGATATGTCGATGCCGCTGGGGTTGTCTTCGGATATGTAGGCTCTTGGGGTTGCCCTCGGATACGCGGGCCGTCTATAAATCTGTTGTGCTTCCCGGTATCTCACCGACCCCGGCTTGAAAGCATTGGGATAGAGCATCAGGAAAAAGTGCCGGAGTGAGTCGGGTGAATGGTTGGTATAGACGATGTGGGACGTCCCGGTGAGCTGGTGATTCTCCGTGTCCAGGCGAACCTGCATGGTGTAGTGGACATCCTGTTGCCAGTAGGACTCCGTGGCCCAGACAAAACCACTTATGAAGGCGAAGCTGAAGAGGAAGGTGCGGACCGATTTCATGCTGCCTCCCATAGTTGTAGCATAATATTTATATAAGTTACGGATGTCATTTAGGGGGGCAAACGATATTGGCCGCCCTGATCATCAGGAAAGCCGGTGAGTTGGAGGCCAGGGATGGGCAGCGGTTCCTGATCCTCAGCCTGATGGAAATGTGTCTGTTGAGTGCGGTAAGGGATCTAGAGCAGCGGTTCGATACTCTTCAGGAAGAACTTCTCGTTGCGGGCACCGACATGCACCTCCTGAATATGCCCCTGGCGGTCAATCACGTAGGTGGTCGGCAGGTATCCCTGCCAGCGGTAGGCTTTTCCCACCTCTGACAGCTCGGACTGAGTTCCGTGTAGGATGGGATAGGTAACCTTGTAGTTGGTGACGAAGGTTTTGATCTGTGCATTGGAAAGATTGTCCCAGGAGACCCCCAGGACCACTACACCCTTATCCTTATAGGCGGAGTAGATCCGGCTCAGGTCGGGTATTTCCCAGCGGCAGGGACCGCACCAGGTAGCCCAGAAATTCAACAGCACAATCTTGCCCCGCAGCTGGCTCAGGGTAACCTTCTCGCCGTTGAGGTTGCGGAGGGTGAAATCCGGAGCCAGGATGGTTTCCGTAGGCTGCTGCTGAACCTGGGGTGTTGAACGACCTATACTGCCGCTTAGTACGAGCAAGCCGATAACAGCGACAACAAATCCAACTGTCCACTTTCGAACCATAATCATCAAGACCTTAGTGTTACTGATGTTCAGTTATTCCTGGTTTATCAATCTGAGTGCCGCGAAGGTAACCATGGTGGATTTCAGGAAGCAACCCTGACAATAGTTCCCGCATTGCGTTATTATTTTGTTGAAGTGTCATATAATTGGCATTTTCATCGGTCAGAGACAGGTTCCCCTGATGATAGGACCAGTCCTTTACGCAGTCCCCGGTCCAGGAAGGCGACGAACTCCTGCTCATCCCTGGTCATGCCCGGAAAGCGGGTAATTTCGCTGCCGTCGGGGGCCAGGATAACGTAAAAGGGCAGGGCGGCGGTACCGAACCGCTCGATCACAAACTGCTGCTTTTCCCGGAAGTTCTGGCCGCCGTCCGTATAGAGGCGCAGAAGCACGAACTTTCTGAACCGTTCAACGACGGCCGGTTTGGTAAAGATATTGGCTTCCATCCAGCGGCAATTGGTGCAGGTGTAGCCGGTTACATCCAGGAAGATGGGCTGGCCGGTCAGCCGGGCCTGGGCCAGGGCATCTTCATATTCGCTGTACCAGTGGAGCCTCCCGATTTCGTTGCTGAGCACCACTCCTTCCTGCGCCGCCTCGACGCGTGGTGGGAGGTAGGCCTCCACCAGCCCCGGGATTTTCTGCCCGATCAGGCCGGCGGCCAGCAGAAGACCGAAGATGAGGAAGGCCCCGCTGATAATCAGCCGGGAGACGGAGACCTTTTCCACCGGGGAATCGTGAGGGAGCTGAATCTTACCCAGCAGGTACAGGCCGATCAGCAGGAGGATCACGGTCCACGAGGCCAGGACCATCTGGTGGTTGAAGAAGCCCCAGCCCCACACGAGATCGGAATTGCTGACGAACTTGAAGGCGGCGGCCATTTCCAGAAAGCCCATCACCACCTTGACCGAATTCAGCCAGCCGCCGCTCCTGGGCAGTTGGGCCAGGTACTGGGGAAAGAGGGCCAGGAGGAAGAAGGGTAGCGCGAAGGTGACGGAATAGGTGACCATCCCGATAGCGGGCCACAGGTAATGGCCCTGGCTGGCCGCCACCAGCAGCAGCCCCACGAACTGAATGGTGCAGGTGAAGGAGGTGAGGGTAAAGGTGAGGGCCATGAAGAAAATTCCCAGCAGGCCTCCCCGGGCTTCCTGTGCCAGGCTGAACTGGCGCAGCTTCGCCGGCAGCTGGATTTCATACATTCCGAACAGGCTGAGGGCGAAATAGACGAACAGTCCGCCCAGGAACAGGTTTACCCAGGGGTTGGAGGCCAGCTGGTTGGCGCCGGTGGCTCCCAGGGTGAGGGCCAGCAGGAACCCCAGGAGCGAATAGATAATAACGATCCCTATGCCGTATAAGCCGGCCCCTTTCAAGGGTGAGATGCCACCCGACTCACCGTGCTTGAGAAAGAACGAGACGGTGATCGGAATCATGGGGAAGACGCAGGGTGTCAGAAGTGACACCAGGCCCATGGCCATGGAGAGCAAGAGAAAGGACCACAGTCCTTGTCGGATGGCATGCTGCAGTTCGGTCCCCTCCAGTCCGGTCACGGCGGCCAGGGCCGGTCTGGCGGTCCGAAAGACGTAGGCATCCCGAACCGGCCCGGCCTCCACCTGCAGCGGGATGCTGAAGCGTTGATAGGTTGGCGGCAGGCAATGGCTCTCGGTGCAGGCCATGTAGACGAACTGCCCGTCGAAGGACATAGGACCGGGTGGTAGATTCTCGGCGAGCGCCAGGGCCTGGCTTACTTTCAGGCTACCCGAATGCCAGCCAACCTCGATCCGAAAGCCCTCGTCCCACACCCGCTTGGACTGGGGTTCCCGGAAGGGGCCGACAGCTGAGACCAGGGTGCTGTCATCCAGTTCGAAGTGGGTGGGAACCGGGCCGAGGCCGCTGATATCGCTGGCGTAGATATGCCAGCCCGGTTGGATATCGATAGCGGCCTGCAGTACGATCTGTTCGCCCGGGCGCACAGCGGCGCGGTCAACGGAAATCGCCGTCAGGACCACGTCGGAGGGGAACTGGCCTGGAAGAGGGGCGGCGCTGAAAGTAGCGCTCAGGAGTAGTAATCTGATCCAGCGTAGGAACATGACGTACATTTTACTGTGGTTTTACCAGGAGTGCAGTCTCCAAGCCGACGAGATACGTATCTAATTCAGGGCCCTGACGTGCTCGGTTTTCCTTCGCAGATACCCTTTAACTCCCTGAACCTGTCTGAGTTTCTGCTGAAGGGCATCGATTCGTTCGTCCACGGCCTGTTCTCCATTCAAGATTAACCGCTCCAGATGATCAAACTGGGTCCAGTGGAGATTAAGGGTGTCCGGATGGATATGGAAGTCCCACTGGTGTTCCTGAGCCTGGGATAATTTAGTGGCGGTAATTTCACTAGCGCGTCCGAGGATACCAAGTATGTTCTGCTCCGCCAGGGGTTCGAACCTATTGATGGAAACGTCGACGGCGATGACGAAGTCGGCCCCCAGCTTGTGAGCGACAGCACCGGGTATCGGCTCGCCGGCGGCACCGTCAATAAGGAGCTTATCATCCATGGTGACCGGAGCGAGGTATCCGGGAATACACCCGCTGGCGACTACGGCCTGAATGAGATCGCCCTGGTCGAGGACTACGTTCTGACCGCTGTTAAGGTCCACCGCGCAGCAGGCGAAGGGGATCCGCAGCTCCTCGAAGGTGCGAACGGGCAGGAGGAATTCGATTACCCGGGCCAAGCGTGCGGAATTCACCACTCCCGAGCGGCTGTCGGAAAAGTTGAGTACGAGTTTGTTACGGACATAGCGGGCCGCCCATTGGAGGAAGCCGGGTTCGGCGCCGGGGCTCTGGACCTTTACCCAGTCGATGCCCGATTCAGCGTAGGCCTCGCTGGTGAGCATTTCCCGAAACCGCTGCTCCATCCAGGTCACATCCAGGGTGGCGGCGTACATCGCACCCACCACCGCTCCCATTGACGACCCCGCGACAACGTCTATGGGGATGCCATGCTTGATGAGACCTTTCAGCACACCGAGGTGGGTAAGGCCTCTGGCGCCTCCGGACCCGAGGGCCAGGCCGATTCGGGGCGCGG
>JBGVTM010000103.1 GCA_041862535.1 Candidatus Neomarinimicrobiota bacterium
CGTTCTCCCCCAGGGCGAACTTGATGCCCTCAGGTGCCCGCCATTCAATCAGCTCCTCAGGGGCCGCACCCCACCGGAGCTTAATCACCGCAGTCTGGCCGCCGATGGGATTGGCCGAACCATGGAGCAGGTTGGCCATGGTCACTCCGCCGGCCAGCTCCCGGTAGATAGCGATCGCGTCACTATCGATGACGTCCTGAATCCGCACTTCCGCCGTAACGGCCTGGGTCCCTTCATTAATCGAAGCCAGGGCGGTATGGCTGTGGGCATCGACGATGCCCGCGGTTACGTGCTTGCCGCCGCCATCGATCTCTACCAGGGATTTCCTCGCCTTACGTGGAACGGCCAGACCACGCCCCACCGCGCTGATCTTGCCCTCTTCAATGAACAGATCACCCCCTTCGATAATCCCCTCCGGTCCCGAGGTCCAGATGGTGGCGTTACGCACCAGCACGTAGGGCGGCTGTTCCGGCAGCTCCGGCCAACCAAAAGCCCCCTCCGGATAGAGCGGCAATAATAAACTGGCCTCCTCCACCGCCTCTTCCTCCCCGGCTTTGTCTTCATCAGCTGTGTAGACCGACTTCCTCGTCGCGGCCCAGGCAAAGTGGCTTCCGTCACTCCTGATCCCGGTTCCGGTCGCCTTGCCCCGCAAAATAGTTCCCGAGAAGCGCCAGACTCCTTCTCTTCCAATACTGTCAGCGGGGATTGTCCAGCTCACAAACGCGTTCCTGACAGCAAGCTCATTCAGGGGCACGCTCCTCTCGCGCCATTCGAGGTGACCTTTGAGCGCTTCGGGCTCGCCCTTGACATGCAGGGGATAATTGGCTATAGAGCCCGGTGCAATGGGAAAGCTCAGCTCCCACTCACCGCGGAAGTCCTCCACCGGCTCAGCCTCCAGCTCGTATTCCCGGCCGCCAATCCACACCGCCAGCACCCGTGATTTCTTGGAGAAATAGTCACCATCGGTGATCACCAGGTTAGCTACCTGGCCCTTGGCGATTTTACCGTGGGAAGCCCCCAGTCCCAGACGCTCGGCGGGGATAGTTGTGAGAGCCGCCAGTGCCCGCTCCCGGTCGAAACCCCGCTCCACAGACCGGGCAAGGTTGAGCTTGAAACCACTCCGCTCCTTCAGCTTACCGCTGGTAAGAGCGAAGAGGAGGCCGGCCTCGGACAGGCGCCGGGGATTGTCAGGAGCCTGATCCCAGTGGCGCAATGCCTCAAAAGAGACCTGCAGCTCATCCTCCAGCGTCGCCACCTTGGGGGCCTGGGGGAAATTCAAAGGGATAATGAAGAAGGCAGCCAGCTCTTTCAGCGCCTGAAGGCGGCGGTACTCGTAGCCATTCCCCACCACCCATAGCGGCATACCGAACTCGGCGGCGATCTTCCCGGCCCGCAGACTGGCCAACTCATCGTCGGTGGTAAAGAAGAATGGTTTGTTCTCCGCTAAAGACTGAGCTAAAACTGCCAGGTCATCATTCACCTCCGGCCGCTCGTTGAGCTCGGGATAGCGCTGGTAAACACCCCACGCCTTGGCGTACCACTGAGCATCGAACATGGTCTGACGGATAAGAGCGATAGATCCGAGTAAGGAATTGGGATAGTCCCGGTCGCGCCAGTCCCCATACTCAAATGCCAGGGCCTGAGTCACATTCTGACTGACGGCGGCTTCGGGGCCCCAGTCGGTCAGCTCCACCACCGCCGTCTGGCCGCGGAAAACTCCCCTGGCGGATACCATATGAGCCGTGGTGAAGCCTAACTTCCGCAGATCCGCTATCTCGCTGCTGTCGGGCTTCGCATCCAGAAGAACCGAGCGGGCGGGTTTAACGCGCTCACTCCAGTGATATGTGACGGCCGATTCTCCCGCCTGAGATGCGGCACCGGAACGCTTCCCCTCCTCACCCGGCTTAACTTCCCAATAGGATTCGATGAATCCCGGGTAGACGGTCTTACCCTCCAGGGATATCACCACCGCGTCAGCCGGAATATCTACCCGCCGGCCAACGGCTTCAATCAATCCCTCCCGCAGAACAATGGTGCCGTTCTTGATCACCTTCCCCGGCTCCGGGTAGACCGTGGCCTGGGTCAAAGCGTGCACTCTGGGAGTGTGCTGATGCAGTCCTTCCACAGGCCGCACCTGTCCGGAAAGATTAACCCCCAGGATAAGCGCCATGGCGGCGAAGAGCCCTGAGCGTATGAATGGAAAACGACGGCCACAGGACAACCACTTGGGGATAATTCTACTAAGATGGATATAGGAGTCTGTGATAATCATTGAGTTGGATTCCATGTGGTTCGAAGATGTGTGATTCTAACAGCGGTTCAAGCCCAAATGTAACAAGAATTTCCGCTCGCATCATGCACTGTCAGTTGTAGCGGGAGTTCAGCCAAAGTTTTCGCTGGATGAATATGAAGCGTAAAACTAAATTATTTAACTAGGTTCAAGAAGAATTTAGCAGCGATGGAGCAACTCACTTTTAATATTAGCGAAAAGTCACGCACCCGCATTATTGCCTCATCTCCCCTGAACTTTCAGATCGAACTAATGGAATATGTTGGGGGCGAGGATTTTCCCGCTCTGATCGAGGTTTCCGAGTCGTTGGCCGACGATTACGGTCAATCAACCCGCCTGACCAAAACCACCATCCGGAAATATTTCAACTACCCCAAAACCCTTCCCTTCGTGGCCCGGTTTCAGGGCGTCATTGTGGGCTACATCATCGGGGTGCCCTTGGAGTATTTCGCGCGGGAACCCTGGGCTAAATTCGATCAGAACCTCGGACTGGACAATACCCTCTACACCTATGCCTTCGTCATTCAAGCCCGCTATCGGGGCAATGGCTTTGCCCGAACCCTGAAACGGGTCTACCTGAACTGGGCCAAAAAACATAATTATCGCTACATCACCGGCCACGTGCTGGAGGGCATTGCGCGCCGGTTTTCCACCGATACGACCGTCGTGAAGCGCTTCCCCAACTGGCACGGCTCCGGCCGGACCTTCGAGTATTACCGCCGCCCACTCCGCAACGCCGCCCCAAAACGGGATTTCTAACCCACTGCCATAAATTAACCAGGCCGCAAAACGACCAACAAAGCCGGCCCCTCCTGTCGCTAAGGGGCCACATGGTATTTGGCCTGATTATTAAATAAGTCCGGATGGAACCGGCGACGCTACGGTCTAAGCCAGCACCTTGATCAGAACCGGCAAGAGCTCTAAAAACGCCTCCTGCTCGTTTATTCTTTCCAGATTGGCTTCAACCGGCATGGTGCGCCGCGCCTGGTTGGGCGGGTGCTTCTTGAGCAGCTGCCGGGCATCCGGCGTGATAGCCTTGTGCCGGATCACCTCGGTATAACTATCGCTCGTTAAAACCAGATAGGCATAGAAAAAGTCGATTCCCCATCTGATGGCAAAAATGGGAACCTTACCATAATCAAAACGGAGTGACCAGATTTTATCAAGATCACTCCACACAAACATACCATCTAAACCCATCTTGACCAGATCACTATAAATAGCATCAAACCGGCGATAACGCCCTACTCCCAGGAAGTCTTCCAGATCTCCCTTCGTAGGGGCGCTGTCAGGGGTGAGTAAAGGATTCACTAAGGGCATGAATCGTCCCTTTCTCGATTTTGCGCCGATTGTAACCATCAATAGTGGATATCGCCAATTAATTTTTTGGGCTGGCATTTCCGGACGATTCCTTTTCAACCAGCGTCTAGCCAGGAGACAAACCAACCCTTGCCCCGGCCAGGGATCCGCTGGCCCTGAAAAACTCTAAAGCCCTAACAATATAACACGCTATAACTCAGGTACAGGACGAAAGCAAAATCCCCTACCTATAGGGGACCGCCTTGAAGTGAAAAAGTGGGGGGTATAGGAAGGGCTTAGGAGGCGCCGATATCCCTGAGGATGTTCATGGCTACCCGCTCCAGCACCTCCTCCGAATTGTACTGCCCGGAGCGGATGCGCTGGGCAAGGGCACCCATCAACTCCCTGGTTTCAGGCGTCTCGGGAGCACTCTCAGAAAGGACCTGGAATTGCGGCAGATTACGGATAGTCTCAGCCACCCGCTCAAGCACCTCAGGTTGGTTGAATTCACCTTGCGCAATGCGTTCCCGCACCCTCTGAGCCTTATCGCCATCTTCACTACCGAGGGCTTGCAGCATCTCCCGGTATCGCGCTATATCGCTGCTGCGGGTTTCAGC
>JBGVTM010000104.1 GCA_041862535.1 Candidatus Neomarinimicrobiota bacterium
AGTAGGAACGAGAACAGAAGGAGAAAAACGGCGATTAGGCGATGGGCTCTAGGCATCATTTTCATCCGGGGCAGGTGATTTGGCTGATTGATCGTTTTTGGTGCCGCTGGACTTCTTCTGCTTGGCACCGGCGGCCGGGGTCTTCTTTCGCCCAGTGGGCTTAGCCTCCTTGACGGCGCCTGTCCGTTTACGTGTACGTTTTGCTGCCGGCTTCTCCTGATCAGCTGTCGGTGTAGCCTTCTCTTCCTCGGCCACCTCACCTTCGGTTGCTTCCGCTTCCGGTTCCGCAGGCTTGCTGGCTTCGGTTATGTAGTTCAGCTTCAGCTGTTGCAGTGAATCCAGCAGCAGCCGGTCTTCCAGCTCGGTGCGGTTACCGGTCGTTTTCCGATTTAGCATGTCCAGCATGTCGATGATGATACCCGCCGCTGGAATATTACGCTCGATTTTATCGGAAATGGGATGCTTGATCTTGCCCAGGGCCACCCAGGCCTGGGTGGTAAGATCGGTTACGAGAGTGATGAAGAGTTGGTCGTCAGTGAAACTGGTCTGGGTTTCGGTCATAGTGCTAGCTGATGGTTACAAAATCCAATTGGTGACGGTACTTTTGGATGAGAACTTGTTTCAAGGGCTGGTGTTCCCGCTGGCCTAGATTGGGGTCGTTCCGGATCAGTGAAAAGGCCGCTTGCCGGGCGGCCCGAATGATGGGACCGTCACTTGCCAGATCGGCCATGCGCATCTTCTCGAAGCCGTGCTGCCGAACACCGAAAAGCTCTCCAGGGCCGCGCAATTTAAGGTCTTCGTCGGCGATTTCAAACCCGTTGACAGTACGCTCGATGATGCTTAGCCGCTGGCTCGCCTCGTCCCCACCACCACGTTGCACCAGAAAACAGCGTCCTTCCTGGGCGCCCCGGCCAATCCGCCCACGCATCTGGTGCAGCTGCGTCAGACCGAATCGCTCGGCATTTTCCACCAGCATCACGCTGGCGGTGGGCACGTCAATCCCGACCTCGATAACCGTGGTGGAAACCAATATCTGCAGTTCCCGTGCCTGAAAGGCGTTCATGACCGCCTCCTTGGCGATACCCTTCATGCGGCCGTGAAGATAGCCAACCTTAAGGTCGGGGAAAACCTTGTCCCTCAGGTGGATAAACCCGGCTTTGGCTGCCTTCAGGTCCCCTACTTCCGATTCCTCAATGACCGGAAAGACCACAAAGCATTGCCAGCCTGAACGCACCTCCCCGCGTATATAGGTGTAGATCTCCTCCAGTTGCTCAGGTTCCACTACCTGGGTAATAACTCCACCCCGGTTTTTAGGCATCTCATCCAGCAGGGAAACGTCCATGTCTCCGTGGTAGGTGATAGCCAGGGTACGGGGGATGGGCGTCGCGGTCATCGCCAGCACGTGGGGGTAGACTCCCTTGTCCATGAGCCGTCCCCGCTGCACCACGCCGAAGCGGTGCTGTTCATCTACGATGATGAAGGCCAGATCCCTGAAGGCTACATCTTCTTGGATGAGAGCATGGGTGCCGACAACCAGTAGCATCCGGCCATCGGTCAGATCGCTGAGCAGGGAGGCACGTTCGGGTTTGGGAGTGCTGCCGGTAAGCAAGGCCATGGGGAAGTCTACCCCGGTGGTCAGGGCCTTAAAGGCCTGGAAGTGTTGCTCGGCCAGAATTTCGGTGGGAGCCATCACCGCTACCTGTGCCTGCTCCCCGGCCACGATGGCCGCCGCCAGCAGGGCCACCACCGTCTTGCCACTGCCCACATCGCCCTGCAAAAGGCGGTTCATCATCCGTCCCGATTGAAAATCGGCCCGTATTTCACGCATCACCCGCACCTGGGCCTCCGTGAGCTGGAAGGGCAGACTACGGTAAATCTGGCCCACGATGGGGCCTAGCTCGGGAAATTTACGTCCCGGAAGCGCCTCCAGTGACCGGCGCCGCAGGGCCATCAGCAGCTGCAGGAAAAAATGCTCATCGAATTTCAAGCGGTGGGTCGCGCGACTCAGCCATTCCTCGTCATCCGGCGCATGGATCTGCTTCAAGCTCTCCGTGAGGGTCGGCAGGCTGTACTGGCCGCGGAAAGCGGAGGTAAAATGGTCCGGCACGGCAGCCAGCCGGTCCCAGCAAGCGCGAATGACCTGGCGGAATCGACGGCTGTCCAGACCCTTGGCCTTCAGACCAGCCGTACCGGGGTAGAGCGGAACAATCTTACCGGTGTTCAGGGGGTCCTCGTCCTCGTCCAGGAGGTCGAAGTCGGGATGCACCATTTGCAGATGCTGGTAGAATTCCACCTTCCCGTGGACGGCCACCCGGTCCCCTACCCGGAACCGTTTCTGCATCCATTCCAGGCCGTGAAACCAGACACAGGCCAGGGTCCCGCTGTCGTCGGTGACGGTGACCTGGAAGAATTTGCGGTGGCGGGTGTATTTAATGCCCTGTCCGACCACCCGGGCTAGAACGGTGGCCTGCTCGCCGATTCGCAGGTCGGAAATAAGGGCCACATTGCGCCGGTCTAGATAGCGCCGGGGGAAGTAATACAGCAGGTCCGCCACTGTCATGATCCCGACCTCTGCCAGCGCTTCCGCGCGAACCGGCCCGATGCCCTTAACGTACTGAACCGGATCGCTGAAGTAGAGACTGGGTGCGGGTTGACTGTTCGTCATCTAGGACCGTGGCTGACCACAGGCACAAAAGAATTACTTCCTGATGTTGTCCAGAGGGCAGCCTTCACTCGCAGGCAACGGTAGCTAAACATTTTCCTTGAAAATAATCTAATATGAATTTACCTTAAATTTAGCTTCATTATATCCCCAAGCTCTATTGTCACTTTAAGTGCAGAACTGCTTGTATAAAAGGCCCCCTCAAGGCAGAAGCCCGGATCAATAATAATTTAACTAGGGACCAATGACGCACGCGAACCACCCCCCACAAAAAATTGATTTTGAACTGCTGTTTCTCATCAGTGTCCTCAAGCTGAAATCCCTCCACTATGGCTACTGGCAAGATGACGATGAGCTGACTCTGGCCAACCTCAGAATCGCCCAACAGCGGTATACCGATACCTTAATTGATCTTATTCCCGAAAAGGTATCGAATATTCTGGATGTCGGGTGTGGCATTGGTGATATCTCGGCCACGCTTGCCGAAAGGGGGTATAAAGTCACCGCGATATCCCCGGACGAAAATCATCGGAAGTATCTCGAAAACCGGCGCGACGGGAATTTGATCTTTTATCAGACGCCGTTCGAAAGATTCAAATCGTCGGAAAAATTTGATCTGGTCCTGATGAGTGAATCGCAAAACTATTTTGACAACGACGTCGGCTTTCAGCAGGCGGTCGCTCACCTGAACAAGGGCGGCTACCTGCTGGTGTCGGGGACATTCAAAAAGCGCGAGACCGATCTATTCAGGCGGGTCATTAGCATTGAGGATAAGTATCTGGAACGCGCCAAACATTATGGCCTGAAACTGATCAGGTCCATTAATATTACTGACCATGTCCTTCCGCAGAGCCATTTCGAAAACAAGGTTTATCGCGAGCACATTGAGCCCCTCATCGAGATTGCCAAGGACTATCTGGGCCGCACCATGCCACTGCGACTGAAGCTGCTCAAACTACTCCACCGCAGGGCTTTCAATTTCCTCACCGAAGTATATGAGGATCGCACCCAGCGTGCTGACCCCGAGCTGTTTGAACAGAACCTCAAATATATGCGGTTCCTGTTCTCCTATTACTAGACCTTCCCACCCTGGAACGTGCCCGCTAACCTGATGCCTCCTTATGGGTGCCAGGTTCCACGCTCAATCGCCGGTAAATCCAACTCCATAGGATATAGAACAACGCGCCGGTGACTAATCCCGCCAGGGAGTCAATCGCGTAATGGAAAGAGCCGTAGATCGTGGAAATCGTAAGCCCCATGATAACGGCAATAAAGATAGCGCGCATGGCGGGAGACCGGGGCCGCAGCAGTAAGTAGATTGCCACGGCCTCCCCAACATGGGAGCTGGGAAAGGCCCCGGCGGCGCTGTCACCCGTAGCGTAAAGCAGATCAATGAACGGCCCGAGTAGGCCTTGGCCGTGGAACCGGAGGAACCGGTCGTCCAGGGGACCCACCACTGGGAAAAGGATAAAGATAAACATATAGGTCAGGAAAGTCCCCAGAAACACAAAGGCATATCTCAAGAAATCCGGGGATACGCTGGTCCCCGCCTGGCGTGCTGACTTGCGTCCTTGCCGCCAGGCAGTCCAGAACCCGCAGGCGACGATGAAATAGTAGGTGAGGTAAAATAAGTGAAAGATTTCGCGCCACCAGGGCCCGGGCAGCTGGTCGGCCAGAAAACGATGCGGGTGCCCTCGAAACAACCAGCGATCCCACCCCTTCACCAACTCATCAAAGGTTGCTCCGCTGTGAAAAAGGGTTCCTACCAGCTCTATTTCGTAATGCAGCGGTATCAGCAGCAGCAGGGGATAAAACCAGCGCAACCACGCTCGCGGTCCGGAGGGGGTCGGAATGCTCGAAAAGCGTAAAACCATAATGATTAGAATCACATGGACCACAGCATTGACCAGATAGAACAGGCCGAAATAGGACCCCACGAAAGTGATGGCAAAAATCCCCGCCAGGTACCATAGCAGCAGCCGATCGAAATGGTAGCGCACGGATTTCATAGCCAGCCGTGGGCTCGATACCAGGCCGTCGTTTCGGTAATGCCTTGTGCCAAACGCACGCTGGGCTTGAATCCCAGCTGCTCAGTGATCAGGTCGGCGCTGCAGGTCCAGGCCCCCTGGCGCAGTTCCCGCAGCTTGTCCGGTGTCAGGCGCGCCGGCTTCAATCCGACCAGTCGACCGATGGCCATCACCCCTTCTGCCAGCCGAACCAGTCCCCCGGGAAGGGGCACTGGGATCGTCCACGTGCGGACGGCCTCAGCCACCAGGGCGGTGACATCTCGCAGGTAGTGAATCGCCTGGCCGTCGTTGATGAAGTAGGTTGACTGCGGCCGGGTCTCCCGCGTTAAAACCAACCAGATGGCCTGGCAGACGTCCCTGACATGGATGAGGGAAAGCTCCAGATGCCCGCCTCTGAGGCTCGGACGTAGGTGCCGGGCTGCCATTTTGAAAAACCGCCACACGTCCTGATCGTGGGGACCGTAGACCGTCGGTGGTCGGATGATTGACCAGGGGAAACCGGCCGCGGCTAGGGCTCGCTCTCCGCCCAGTTTGGTCTGCCCATACCATGAGATGGGTGCCACCGGTGAGTCTTCTGTGAGCGGCTCGCCGGGACGGGCGGGTCCCGCCGCCGCAAGGGTGCTGAGCTGTACGAACCGCCTGAGAGGCATATTAGCCTGATTAACGGCCGTCACCAGCGCCTCCGTCCCCTGGCGGTTGACCCGGTCAAAGGCGTCGTAGGTGTGGCCCCACAAACAGCCCGCCAGATGCACCACCGCCTCAACCGACGCCAGGGCACCCGCCACCGCCGGTCCAATATCGGTTACGTCACCCACCACCACGGCAACTTGGGAGCGCAGCTCCTCAGGCAGTCGGTTGGGATCCCGCAACAAGCACGTCAGCTGGCACTCCCGGGAAAGCAGATAAGGGACCAGGTTCTTGCCGATAAAGCCCGATGCGCCCGTCAGAAAAATGTGCATGAATGGAAACTCCCGCTAAAGGGCCCCATCAGGGGAGATGGTATACCTGGATAACTAGTCGCTTTCGTCCGTTGCGATAGGTTGCCCGTAGATACGGTAGGTCTTGGCTTTGCGGGCGCCCAGCTTCGCGTACGTCTGGTTCATGACGGCGTTGTCCTCCAGGACCCACGAGCCCTCGATCATGCGATATCCCTTGGCTATACCGGTTTGGAAAACGTTAAGGTACAGGGCGGCATCGATGCCCATGCGCCGGTATTGCTTGAGAACCCCCATGGCAAAGCCCCGCATGGAGGTGATCTTGCGCTTGTACCACAGCAGCTTGAAAAGGCCGAATGGAAAGAGGCGACCATCCGGCAGGTGGGCCAGGGCTTCATTGATGTTGGGCAGAATCAAGGAAAAGCCGGCTACCTTGCCACCGACCTCGGCGAAGTAGACCAACCCAGGATCAACCAGTAATTTGAGGTCCTTGGCCATATGGACGAACTCCTCGTCGTCCATCCAGAGAGCACCCCAGTTCTCGGCCCACGCCTGGTTGTAGACCTGCTTCACCAACTCCACCTCATACCAGAAACGTTTCATGTTTGCATTACGAATGGTGAAACGCCCCAGGCTCTCCATTTTACGCAAGTGATCGATAAAGCGCTGCGGGAAATCCATCGGCGTATACAACTCGTAGGCCCACACGTCCTTCACCTTAGCAAGGCCCAACCGGTCCAGATGCTCGGCGTAATAGGGGTAGTTGTAGGGCATCAAGATCATGGGGGGTGAATCGAAAGCGTCCATTAAAATACCGATGGTTCCGTTAATATCGGGACTGAACGGGCCCATGATCTCGGTGGCTCCGTACGGCTTCAGCCAATCCCGCGCTGCATCCAGAAGGGCGGCGGTGACCTCCACTTCATCCACCATGTCCAGGTAGCCGAACATGCCCACGTTGACGTTGTAAACCTCGTTGTGCCTGCGGTTGTGGAAAACGGCGATGCGCCCCAGGTCACGCCCGTTGCGGGTGGCGAGGAAGAAGGCCGCGGAGGCATGGCGGTAAAAGGGGTGCTTCTGCGGCGAGAGCTGGGCTTTCATGTCAAGCCGCAGTGGCGGGACCCAGTAAGGATGCCCCTTGTAGAGCTGGTAGGGCAGATCGATGAACCGGCGCAACAGAGCCGGGCGGTTAACCTCCAGGATACGCAAAATAGGTTCCTTGTGCTTGAAATCCCAATTTACACGGCCGGACCCCGGGATGGTAGGTTCGTAATCAAGTCTGTTCGGCCATGGCTGGAGGTGAACTCAAACCCACCACCGGACGGTTTCTATCGCTTACCCAATTCCGGATTATTCAATGACTGCCTGGGTCGCATTCCGGTGCCCGCATTGAACTTCGCGCTCCCTGGTGGGCGCTCACGAGATGGATTGGCCATAAATGCGGTAAGTCTTTATTTTTTGAGCGCCAATTCTTTGCAGGGTGTTGTTCATGATGGTGTTGTCTTCCAGAATCCATGACGCCTCTCCCACATGGTAACCTTTATCCAGCCCGGTCGTTAAGGTTTTTAGGTAAAAAGCGGCGTCAATACCCAACTGCCGGTAGGGTTTCAGCACACCCATCGTAAAGGCCCGTAGAGAGCTGATGCGCCGCTTGTGCCAGAGGAGCTTGAATAGCCCCAGAGGAAAAAGGCGTCCACCGGGCAGATGCCTGAGGGCTTCGTTAATGTTGGGCAGAGCAATAGAGAAGCCCGCCACTCGGCCGTCGACTTCCGCGATGTAGGCCAGATCGGGATCGACCAGCAGCTTGAGGTCCTTGGCGATGTGGGCGAACTCCTCGTCGTCCAACCACAGGGCACCCCAGTTCTCGGCCCACGCCTCATTATAAATCTTTTTCACCAACTCCACCTCATCCCAGAAACGTTTCATATTGATCCTGCGAATGGAAAAGCGGCCTCTGGCTTCGATTCTCTGGATGAATTCGATCAATCGCTGGGGAACCTCCACCGGCGTACGCAGCTCGTAGGTCCACACATCCTTCACCTTAGCGAAGCCCAGCTGTTCCAGGTGCTGGGCATAATAGGGGTAGTTATAAGGCATCAGGATCATGGGCGGCGAATCAAAAGTGTCCTTAAGAATGCCGATGGAGCCGTTGACATCGGGGTTATATGGACCCTGGAGGTGGGAGGCTTCGAACTGCTTCAACCAGGCGCGCGCCGCTTCCATGAGGGCCGCCGTTACCTCAATATCATCCACCATGTCCAGGTAACCGAACATGCCGACGTTCACCCGGTATACCTGGTTGTGCTTGCGGTTGTGAAAGACGGCCATGCGGCCCACATCGCGGCCGCTATGGGTCGCTAGAAAAAAAGTGTGCGCTACGTGGCGGTAGAAAGGGTGCTTGTCCGGCGACAGCTGGGTTTTTATATCCACCCGCAGCGGAGGCACCCAGTAAGGATGCCCTTTATAAAGCTGATATGGGAAGTCTATGAATCGGTCCAGGTGAGCCTTGTTAGATACTTCTATGACATTCACATTTTCCCCCTTTATATAATTTAATCCCATTTACTCACCGGTAAACAGAGGGAAAGGATGTTTAAAATTTCCTGCTTCCAATGACCCTTGCACTAAGCTGCTGATAAAGATCACCCACTGCGATGTCTTAGGCTGCCTGCTGGTTCGCCTGTAGAGCTTTACTTCCGGAAACGGAGATCTTTTCGGAAGAGTCCGCCATCAGCCCCAGCCGATTGGCTAGTCGCTCCCCTGCTGAATCTTCGCGATAGCCTCCCTGGCCGCCCCGCGGTGTTTGAAGTGCGCCTCCCGCTCAAGGCTGGCCTTCAGAGCTGGAATAGTCTTGGGATCGCCCAACTTCCCCAGGGCTCTGATGGCGGCGGATCGCACCCGGAAATCGGGGTCCTCCAGCAGGGATACCAGCCGGTCTCGAATTTCCACCCGCCTGACCGGGACCACGTCAGCCAGGTCGGCCAGGGCGGCGATGGCGCCGGTGCGGACTTGAGGGGGCTGGCCGTAAGCCGCCCAGGCGAGGGCATGGTCCACTCCGCGGGGATCGTTTAGCTGCGCCATCCCGTCCAGGGCGCTTCCACGGATAACCTCCTGGTCTGAGGCCACTTCCAGGGCCTCCACACATAGGTCGTAAGCGTTAGGGGTCGCGATTCGGGCAATGCTTCTCACGGCGGCCGCCTGGGCATAGTAGCTGCTGTCGCCGCGGAACACTTCCTCCAGGGCGGCTGCCACCTGCTCATCACCGGTATAATTCCCTAAGGCCGCGATGATCGCCTGCCGCACCTGAGTATGCTCGTCGTGCAGGTTGGCCAGCAACGAGTCCCGGGCTGCCTTGGTCTTGATCTTGCCCAGCGACCAGGCCGCCTTGGAACGGACACCACGGAATGGGTCCTGCCGTAGTGCGGTGCCCAATGCAGCGCTGACCTTGCGATCGGTGTATTCGGCCAGCCACTCCGCCGCCCGCATCCGGCTCAAGTCACCCGCCTGGGACAACTGCTCCAATACCTCCCCCTTCGGCTTCGGGAAAGTGAGCTCCTTGAGCACATGGTCATTGGGATCGAATTCCACGCGACTGGGCTTGGACGGGACCGGTAGGTAGAAAATCTCTTCGGCCTTTTCCACCTGGATGATGAAAGTCTCGCTGCCGAAGTCCCCGGTGACGGCGGCTTCGATGGGCATCTGGAACAGGGGTGTCAGCTGGTCCACCGTCTGGACCTGCTTGACTTCCAGGGCCACGGCTTGTCGCTTCCGATCCCATTTCCAGGACACCGCGTACTCGGGATGGCCACCGTGGTAGATCCACTGGTCGAAAAAGCCCTCCAGCGAGCGACCGGTGGCATCCTCGATGGCCTGCTTGAAATCATTGGTTTCCACGGTGTGCCCGGTGTGGGTTCGGCCATAATGCCGGATAGCCTTCCACCATAGCTCGTCCCCCAGCAGCGTGCGGATCATATGCAAAACCAGAGCCCCCTTCTGGTAGCTATGGCGATCGAACATCTGTTCCGGGTCCTCGTAGCGGTTGGTGACGATGGGCCGCCGGTACTGGCGGGAATCCTCCGCCAGGTAGGCCCGGCGATAGCCATCCAGCCTCAGGATAAACTCCTGACGCCCTTTGTCATGCTCAACGTAGAGCGCGTCGAAATAGGTGGCAAATCCCTCGTTGAGCCAGATGTGGTTCCAGTTCTTGACCGTCAGTAGATCACCCCACCACTGGTGCGCCAGTTCATGGGCCACCAGACCGGCGCTGGAGACGTCCAGCTGGGCCCGCTCATCATGCAGGGTGTTTTCGGTGAGCGTGGTGGCGCTGATATTCTCCATCCCGCCCCAGATGAAATCGGCGATGGTGGTCTGGGCATATTTCTCGTAGGGGTACCGGATGCCGATCATCTCTGAATAGTAGCCTATTATATCAGGGGTCTTGGCGAAGGAGCGCTCGGCCTTATCCCGGTACCTGGGCTCCACATAATAGAAGACGGGAATCCCCTCCCACTCATCACGAACCTCGGCGAATTCACCCACCACCACTGATACCAGGTAGGTCACGTGGGGGACGTTCTCCCGCCAGCGGTAGGTCACCGTACCGGTATTCTCATTGCGCCTGACATCCAGCAGCTCGCCGTTGGAAATGGCCAGCTGGCCTTCGGGGACGGTGACGATCATTTCCGTAGTCATCTGGTCGTTGGGGGCATCATAGCAGGGGAACCAGTAGCGGCTTTCCTCCATCTCGCCCTGGCTCCAGATCTGCCACGGTTTGTCGGGATAGGCCTCGTCGGGCCGGACAAAGTAGAGCCCCTTTCTGGGCCGGGCCTGGTAGGCTACCTCCAGAATAATGGGCTCACTACTGGCATAAGCCTTGTCCAGATTAATGATGAGCTGTCCATTTTCAACGCTATAAGCTAACGGGCGATGACCCCTTTTTGAAGTGGTCTCAATGGCTACGTCCACCTTCAGAGCTACCGATTCAATGGACAGGTCAACCGCATCGAAAACTACGCGGGTAAGGCCGTCATTGATGGGGGCAAGGGTGGTGGTTGCCGTGCCCATGACCTTTCCCTCCGCGTGGTCGAAGGAGATATCCAGCTTCAAGTGCTGAAGATCGTAACTGCGGTCCCGTGTATAGTGGATTGTGGAGCGCTCATTGCTGAATCCCCGGTCCTGGGCCGACCCCGGGAGAACCAGGGCCAACAGGACTACGACTAAGCTGGCAGACCAGAAGAGAAGCCGTCGGTGCTGATTCATGGAATAAGACCTTCCTGATGCGAGGTGGATGATATATAACCTTTCAGGAATGGGAAACGATGACAGACTAATTTAGTGCCTCGATAGGGAGGCGCCAACGGCGTAGTCGGTGCATATCACCGCCCTTTAGCCGTGGGTGCTTATTCCTGGGTGTCGCCGCTGGATTTGTCCTGGCTAGGGGGTGACAGACGTGCCACCGCCTCCCAGGCGGCAGCCAGGTATACGGGCTGAGAATGAACGGCGTATTCGCGCAGGCAAACGTCGCTGAAAATGATGGCATACTCGCTCCCGGTGGCGACCGCCTGCTCCGCCAGCTGCTGCCGGTCTTCGCTGGGTTGTTCCCAGGTCTCGATGGGATTGGCCCGGCCATAGATGGCATACATGGCCCCGGCAAACTGCCAGCCATACCGCAGCAGAGCGGAAACCCCCTCCGGCCCCACGTACCGGATGACGTCGCGCAGGGCACTGGGAACCGCTACAGCCAGTATGAAGGGAATTATTTTAATGGGATCATGGCTGTGAGCCAGAAATACCCGCGCCATGGCCTCGGTAGTCTGGGAGATGAGTTCCGGAGGCTCAGCCGGGATTTTCACCAGGTTGATGACCCCGGCGAAGGGGGAAAATCCACTGAGACCCTGCAGCCCCTCGCCGATCTGTTTGAATCTGCGGGGGCGCTTTTTATACTGCCATTTAATCCGCGCTAGTGCCTCCACCGGTAACAAGCTGCCGGCAGTGGGGCTGCCGAGAATTCCTGGTAGCCTCAAAAAGCGCGCCGCCCAGTAACCCATGCCTCGCGCCAGCTCGCCCCGGCGCAGGTCCGTCTCCTCGAGAGCCAGGTTCCGGATCGCCTGTGCTGTCCGGATGAACCCGTGGCCGGCGGCACCGGCTATCCCTGGCGCCAGGCGTAGTACCCAGTCCCGCAGGACTACCGCCCAGGGCGCTTGCCGCAACTCACGCTGGAAAAAGGACACCCAGTCACCGATCCTGGTCATATCCCCTAGCGCCGACCGCCAGTTGTCGCGCGTAAGAGGTTGTTTCGCTCCCGGCATCGGTTCCAGGCGGCCCCGATAGTCTTGCACCCAGGGAACCACGGCATTGGGCTGGTCCAATGCCATCAGGGCGGCGGCCACCACCGGGCCAGCATTGGCCTGCGCCTCGCCGTACTCGGGACTCAATCCCGCCAGAATTTGCAGGGCCTCATCGTAAGCACCGGGCAAACTGAACCTCCCTTATCGTCACTACCGCTCCGCGATCTGTCTTACGAGCTAGTGACATCCTCCTTGCATAACTCGAAGTTGTGATGGTCGACACGTTGGCCCTGGATAACGAGATATTTCCGTTTGGTGCCCACGTATCGGAAGCCGCATTTCTCCAGCACCCGTCGGGAAGCCGGATTGTTGACCGAGCAGTCTGCCTCGATGCGTTCAACCGGCGTCTGGCTGAATAGCAGGTAGACAATGCTTTTCACGGCCGCGGTGGCATATCCCTGCCCCCAGTGCTCCGCGCTGATGGTGTATCCGATGCGGGCCAGGCCGTGCACGCGGGATGCGATTTCCAGCGTCATCCAACCCACCCCCACGCCGGTCTCTTCGTCCTCAATGATCAGAATATAGTCATTCTGCTCCAGATCAAATGCTTTTTTCGCCTTCTTGGATTGAATGTACCGGCGCAGCTGCTCCCGCCCCAGCGCTGTGATCGGCTGGTGCTGCTGGGCCTCCGGCTGCGCCCGCCACTCAATTAGCTGCTCCACCCACTTATCAGTGAGCGGAATTAAACGCACCCGCTTGGTTTGATACTGAGGAATGTCCTCTTCTCTCATTGGTATCCCACGATAGTGATCAGGCTCATCGGCGTATTCATATCATGGGCTACTTTAGATAATGTCAGGTCCCTGGGCGAACCCCTCCAGCAGTGCCGGTGTGATCTCCCCCAGCGAGTCCACCACCGCGTGAGCCCGGGGCATGTCCTCCCGGGGGACCGTTCCGGTCAGGGCGATTGTCCAGGCACCGGACGAAAGGGCCGACTTGAGACCGTTGATGGAGTCCTCCACCACCACCGCTTCCCTGGGCGCTACCCCCAGGCGGCGCATCATCTCCAGGTAGGGCTCGGGATGCGGCTTGCTGTTAGCGGTCATGCCGCCATAAACCACCTCCTGGAAGTATTGCCTCAAGCCCAGCTTCTGCTCCATCCACGAAAAGATTTCGCCCGGGGTGGAGGTAACCAGTCCCAGGCGATAGCGCCCCTTAAGCTGTGCTTGAAGCTCGAAGAACCCATCTTTGTAATCCAGTTCCGCCTCGAACGCCGCGAGGACGTACTGCCGGCCCTTCCGGCGTAGGATCTCCACCGGCTCCCTGATGCCATAGCGGTCCCGGGTCAGCTGGTAGAAGCGCTCCTCGGTGCAGCCCCGGAAAAGCTGCCAGTCAGCCTGCGGGATGCTGACGCCATACTCCCGGAAAAGCCGCTCCTCCGCCCGCTGGTACAGGGGCTCGGAGTCCACCACCACCCCGTCCATGTCGAAGATAACCGCTCTGATCTTGCCCGGTACAGGATGAGTCACTTCAGGCGGGCTCCGTTCTCGATAGCCCTGTCGGGCTGCAGCAGGCGCACCGCGCCGCCGGACTCGTACACACCTAGCACCAGCACCTGGCTCTCGAAATCCCCGATCCGCTTGGGCGGGAAGTTGACCACGGCAATCACCTGCCGCCCCACCAGCTCCTCAGGCTGATAGTGGTCGGTAATCTGCGCGCTGGAGGTCCGCTGACCCAGCTCGCCGAAATCGATCTTCAGGTGATAAGCGGGCTTGCGGGTCTTCGGTGCCGGACGGGCCTCCAGAATCGTTCCCACCCGGAGGTCTAGCGCTGCAAAGTCATCAAGTGTGATCGTCTTATCCATCTTGCTCCCGCTAATATATGACAATTTAATGCCTTCAATATAATGGATGCCCTTCTCTTTCTGGAGCTGCTCCCGATGAATTCTCTTGAAAATTGAAACTGGGCCCTGGTTCCGCCGGGAACAATGGGTTTACTTTATTGTTTGAGTCGCAATTAACTTCCACTGTTACAAGCAAACGGTCTCGCTGGCGCAACCAACATTGAAGGGTGCGGATAAGTCGTTACTCTTTGAAGCTGCTAGGGGCACTTATGGCTGGTCACTTTCATCTACAGTAAGGGATTGAGCTGCTTGATTGGTTTGTATAGTATGATTCGGTTCTTATCGCCTCACCAACCGTGGCCCTATGCGCTATTGGTGGCGGTTGGGCTGGCCGGCTGCGGCCCGGCTACCACTCCCATTACCCTTGAGCGGGCGACAGCTGCGAACATCCTTCAGAAAGTGGCCGCGCACCAGGGCCGGGAAGCGGTACTGGTCAACTTCTGGGCCACCTGGTGCGCCCCCTGCGTGGAAGAATTCCCCCTGATCGTCGACCTGGATCGCCACTATCGCCGCCAAGGTCTGGCAACCTACTTCGTCAGCGTTGATTGGCTGGATCAGACCGGACGGGTAACCGCCTTCCTTGAGCGCCAGGGAGTAGCTGGCCTGACCTTCATCAAGGATGAAAAGGATAATCCCTTCATCGACGGAATTGCCCGGGAATGGTCTGGGGCCATTCCCTTTACCATCGTCTATGGCCGGCAGTCCGGGGCGGTGGTGGATCTCTGGGAAGGAAAGGCCCCCCAGGAAAAATTTGAGGCCGCCATTCAGGCTGCCCTGTTGCACTAACCGATCAACCGAAGAGGAGGGTCGAATGAGATTGCCCCTGAAAGTACTACCTGTTGTTCTACTGCTGGTTTCCGGTATCTTCGGGAAGGAGCTGGCGCTGGGCTCCGGCATCCCCCTGGCTGACTCTACGATGCTGGATGTGAGCGGCAAGCGGCTGAGCTTGAGTGATATCGCCGGCCCTGAAGGCCTGGTGGTGATATTCTCCTGCAACACCTGCCCCTGGGTGCATGCCTGGGAGGGGCGCTACGTGCAGCTGGCCGGCACCTACGTGCCCAAGGGTTTCGGCTTCGTGGCTGTCAATTCCAACAAGGCCTACCGGAATAAAGGCGACGGCTACGCCGACATGCAGGCCCGCGCTAAAGATAAGGGCTACAACTTCTACTACACCTTGGATAAGGATTCCCGGCTGGCCATCGCCTTCGGCGCCACCCACACCCCCCACGTCTTCCTGTTTGACGCTGACGGCAAATTGGTCTACCGGGGGGCCATTGACGACAATTCCAAGCACCCCGAGCAGGTGGAAGAGGCCTACCTGGCCGATGCCTTGGATGCCTGCCTGGCTGATAAGCCCGTCAAGAAGGCCACTACCAAAGCCCTCGGCTGCACCATCAAGTTCCAGGACTGACTTTCTTCTTAACGGACGTTTCCCCCTAAGCCCCCGGGATCAGGTGCCTTGATGGACCGGCCTGGGGGCTTTTCTATAACTGGGCGTGACTGCAGGTTTTAGCGTCAAAACCCCGTATAGCACCCTGCGGGCGAATTTCCTTGCCTTTCCCCGCCGTCGGAGGTAAATAGTCCCCCGTTCCGTTTAGGAATATGCTCGTTTTGGGGCATATCGGTCCAATCATCACGAAGGGTCCTATCATGCGAAGCATACTTTTCTCGCTTATCTTGTTGGTCGGTGTCCTTTCTGCTCAATCACAGCTTTATGAGGACGCTTATCGCAAAGCCATGGCGGACGGTAAGGTCAGTAAGGATGAGCGGGAAATGCTGGATTTGCTCCAGAAAAGCCTCGGCCTGGAAGAGGATGAGATCCTTGAGATTCAGCGCCGGGTAGCCGGGACAACGGAGGTCTCCATCGGCCTGTCCCGGACAGGCCGGCGGAGAGTCATCGCCCAGAACATGCTCTATGGCAACGGACTATATGGTTGGGCCCTGCCCTATGTTTTGGGTGTCGAGTCTGGGTCGGTTTATGCCGGCATGCAGCTCCTGGCGATCACCGGTGGATTCTACTTTTCCTGGCAGTACACCAAAAACATGGATATTCCGCTCGCCCGCGCCACCTTCCAGAATGCCGGCAGCGGATTGGGCCTGGCTTCCGCTTATCCCCTCGTTATGTTGATTGGCCCCGACCGCTGGGAAGAGTTCGATCCTGAGGCCAAGATTCTCTTGACCTATATGATGGTGTCGGTGCCGGTGGGTATTGGTATGGGAGACCGGCTCTATCGGCAGTGGCGGCCTTCCGATGGCCAGGCCCTGGCCATTACCAGCGCCGGCGGGCTGGCCAGTTTTAATGCCCTTATGGGTCACTTGCTCGTCACAGCCGAAGAAGGCCCCAAAGATGAGGAGAATTGGCTCCGTTTGAATAGCCTCCTCCTTTATGGCGGCTACTTGGGCGGTAGCTATCTGGGCTGGCGCCAGTTCTCGAACGAATCCCTCACCATGGGCGACGCTTACTTCATGTCGTTAGGATCCCTCCTGGGAAGTATTATGGGCCTGGAATTGGTCTTGATAACAGAACCCGACTACAAGCCTCTCCTGATGACTCTACTCCTTTCGATAGATGGCGTCACTTATGCGGCCTACAAATTGGGGAGCGGATTTGATCTCACTACCGGGGAAACGGCTATTGTGGGCTTAGGCAGCTTCGCCGCGTACACCGCCTTCCGCGGTATTACTTATATCCTGGACCTGGATCAATCCAGCAAAGGCTTAATGGTAGGCGACATTATCAGCTATATGACCGGCGCCTACTTGACCTTCCGGGCTCTGGAACCGCAGCGCGAGATTGCGAGCGCTCACAATCAGTCCTTTCGGCTGGCTGTGAGTCCTACCATCCTGACAGCGGGTCAGCACCCCGTCCCGGCTCTGGGCGTGAATATTCAATTCTAAGCCTGGGGGATATCTCTGGCGGCAGGTACCCTGGTACCACCGCCTGCATATTGACCCTGCCTTCATAGTCCCCACCGTTACCCTGCCGGCGGCTTTCCTTAATCTTTCACTGACAAATCTTTTACCATCTTTTGACAATGCCATGACAACGGTGATCGCTGGATTGTGCAGATTCACGCGGAAGTGAGAATGGAACCCAACCAAAGAAGGGGTAATTATCATGAAGATTATAAGCCATTGGATTCTGGGCCTGAGTTTGCTCATTTCGGCTCCTGTCTTTGCCCAGGAGAAGGAAGCCATTTTGCCGGCACAGGCCAATGCCATTCGGGCCCTGGCCCGGGAGCAGGGATTCACTCCGGCAGCCTTGAACGAATACCTGACCAGCAAGTGGGGCGCGCCGCTTTACAGCCTGAGTCGGCAGGATGGCGCCGAGCTCATTCGGCTCTTCCAGTCCGATAACCCGCCTGCCCCACCGGTGATACCGCTTCCCGCCGAGACACCGGCCAGGGCGGCCGAAAATACCGAAAAAAGGCCACCACCGGAACCGATACTGGCTGAAATCCTGGAAGTGGGCATGTCCAAACGCTTCCTCCTGGTCGATGGTAACATCATCCAGGGCACCATTATGAAGATAGTCGAGGATATCTGCCACATCGAGACCATCGATGGCTTGCTGAAGATTCCCGCCGGTGCCATCCTGGAAGAGACCGCCCACATCACCAAGAAAAATGACACCCGCTATGTCGGTCCGGTTCTGAAGGAGACCCCGGAAGAGATCGTCCTGCGATCCCCGTACGGGGATGTGGTCGTTAGTAAGAAAGACATTAAGGATATGGATCGCTATCATGGGGGCAGAAAGGTCCCCTGGGCGGAGGAAAAGAAGACCTTCTACCGCGGTGAGGCAGTCCTGACCGATGTTCTCATGGATCCCACCGCCTTTCCCCTCCCGGCCAATACCGTCTACCTCAGCGGCCTCTCTCTAGGCTATGCCTTCACCGACCGGTTCATGGTTCGCAGCAGCTTTGGTAGTGATTTCATGGGTGATCTGAATCTCCACCCCCTCTTCCAGTTTTACAAGCGGGAGACGGGTGTATCCGAGGTGGGCGCCGCTATCGGCTTGCATATGTTCAACCACCATCCCATGCAAACACTCGTGGCCAAATATGCTCAATATGTCGTTAATGATACCCTAAATAGTTCCCTTAACGAAATCGGTTTGGATGTCTCTGAGGTTATGCCCGACCAGTCCCAAAAATTCTACTGGGAGACCTATCTGGTTTTATCCTCCCGCCGTTCCCTGGCCACCGGCCGGGGGAAAATGGGCTGGCACCTCGGGTTTAAGACCAATAGTCTCATCCTGAGTCAGCCCGAACTCGTGGCCGGTTGGTCCTGGGATAAAAAGAACATGGTGCTTCCCTTCCGGGCCTGGTTGGCCTTTGAGTATGACCTGTCCAAAAGACTGAAGCTGCAGATGAAAATGTGGGCCGATAACGGGCACAAGTTCCGCACCGTCAATCAGACTGTGAAGGACTACATGTATGATGAGACGCCCTTTGTGCTCGACTCACCCAAGGGTGACTACCGGACGGTGGACTTCGACTTCGGCTTCCTGTATGCCTTCGGCGAGACCTTCCGCCTCGGCATCCATTTCCAGGAACCTTACCTCCTGCTCTACTGGGAGTTCTACGAGTTATAATGGATAAGATTATCGCTGTCAGAAGGAGACCGCTATGCACCGGGTAAATATTGCAGTACCATTGCTGCTATTCTTGATGTTTGCCAGCCCTTTCTCCCTCAGGGCTCAGGAGCAGGGAGCGGATCTTTCGGCCCGCAATATCCGCGCCCGCAAGCTGGCCCAGCACTGGCAGGATGAGCGCGTCCAATTGACCCTGGCGGATGGCCGCTGGATAGAGGGCCAATTCGTAGGGGCGGATTTCTACAGCTTCACGCTGGACGTGCAAGGCGAGCAGCTTGTCTTCTCCATCGATGAAGTCACGGCGGTGACATTGAAGCCGGGCCCCACGGAAGCCGGCCTGGCCTTGATGGGTGGAATTCTTGGTGGTGGTCTTGGAGTCGGCATTGTAACCCTCACCGTCCCGGGAGCCGATCCGACGGCTTTGGCCACGGCCGCGCTCCTGGGCGCCGGGGTAGGCCTATGGTGGGGCTACAAGACCTTCTACCAGGAGGTGGTCATTGAGCTCACCGAATAAGATGCCCCGCCGCTGGTTTCAACTGCTTTTCATCCTGGCACTGGCTGGCCTGTGGGGCTGCTACAACAACGCCCACCTGCGAACGCAGCGCCTGCTGGAACCGAATGAAAGGGTGGTCTCCGGCAGCGGTGTGCTGTCAATTAGCCCCGAGGAAATGGATGGCGACCCCGGTTTTACGGGCGTTGCCGGCTTGCGGGGGGAAGTCGCCCTGCTCATCGGAAGGGAAAAGGGTGAGGCCGGTCTGTATGCCGGTATAGGTCTCAACGCCAACGATCCCTTACCGGATTATATCCTCGGGGGAGAACTGAAACGCTACCACCTGTCTTCTTTTGGATCCCCCTGGAAATTCGGTCTGCAGGGCGAAATCAACCTTACCCCGAGATCCTATTATCGCAGCGGCAAAGTCCTGCACAACTGCGCCCCGCGCTGGTTACGGCCACCAATGAGCACCGAACCACTTATGCCGGCTTTCACGGCCTGCTCGCGCTCGGCAGCCTGCAGCAGGGTTATTGGGAAGAGCCGAGGGGCTACCGGTTCAGCAGTCTGGGCGTTGGTGTGACGCTGGGCAGGGAGAGGTTCTCCCCTTCCGGTATCTCTACCCAGTTTCAGGTGGATGCTTCCTTGATACAGAGCACTTATCATGGCCGCCGGGAGACCCCAGGCGGCGGCAACCGTCATCGCTCCGGTATCCTGGTGACTGCCAGTATGGGATTGAATCTCTTTACCTCCTCATCACGCCTTGGTACCGCACCCCGGTCCCATGCCGTACCACGTACTCTGCCAGTAGCGCTGGCCCAGGTCAAGCCACCGAAAAAGCAGCAGCCCCAATTTGATCCCGCGACCGGTGAACCGCTGGATCAAAAGCCCGAGCTGCGGTTCGATCCCCTGACCGGCCTGACCCTGGAAGCTGAACCGGATACGACTCAATTGCGCTTTGATCCCGCGACCGGTGAACCGCTGCCGTTCCCGTCTGTGATCAGAGAGCCCACAGTAGCCGCCGCTGAAGTACTGCCACTGACAGAGGCGGAAATTAGAACCTTAGCAGTAGCCGAGGCTGCCAAGCACCACGAACGCGGCATCTGGCAGGTTGGTGGCGGTC
>JBGVTM010000105.1 GCA_041862535.1 Candidatus Neomarinimicrobiota bacterium
TTAAATCCCCAAGTCCCATTCAGGGTGTTCACTGATAGGGTGGGTTGCTGTGTCGATAGTCGCGGTCAGCAAGGCATCCTCATGCTCCTGCAGGAGGGTGATGGGGTATTCGGGAGTGAGAGGACCGAACAGCGCGACACGGAGTGCCGTCTGTTTCCAGGCGCCGGTATCGCTGAACAATCGGATTTTCCTAGCCGACAGGCATTCTTTCATACCCAGCGTTACTGACATGGGTGGGACAAATTGATAGGCCATACCAAAGGTGCGTTGTGCCAAGGCTATGATGGTGTCGATATTATTTTCCTGGACACGCACTGTAGAGTTGCGGACATCATCAATAGTGACGTGGCTGAAGGGGTGTCGTCTGGCTTGGTTGTAAGCGACGTGTCCGTCTTGCCCCCAACCGCCGTAGGTGATGTCGATGGGCGCTTCCCCTATTTTTCGCTTGATTTCCTCTACATTATTCGCGGTGGGCCAGATCCGATTCTCTTCCGGGATCGCAAGGTCAGGACGGACAGGCCCATAAAAGTGCTCTTCCATGAATCCACGAAAACTGTACGGATGTTTCCGGGGGAGTTCGCGACCTTCCCAGTCGAGACATTCATCCATGTGGAAGACAACCAAGTTCTTTAAACTGACTTTTTCCTTGTTAACCAGGTCGGTGAACGGCTGATACCAACAACTTGGTCCACACGGGATGATGGCTCGGGTAACCTCGCCCCTCTCATTATGCGTTTCGATCTCATCGACCAGCTCCCGTGCCATGACCTGGCCCATGGCAGCTGAATCATCAACAAGGCGAAAAGGTATTTTCAACTGGGGATGCTTCTCCAGTTCGTCGTACGCTACCTCGCACCAGGCTTTAAGATTCTGAGATGTAATTGTGCCCATCGTTTCCTCCAGCAGAATATTCAGTTTTGTCCGTGGCAGGCAGCTTTGCCATGTCTACGCAGGTGATGTTGATGTCCGAGTGATTCCTCGCATCATATTAGCTGGTGTAAGGTCTCTATAGGGAACGCCGCTTGGTCCAATTCGCTAAAATGAATATTCATTATTCTGCCATTAGATATATCGCGATGAAGGCTAAAATCATACCCCCAATAATTATCGGATGCGGAATAACAGCGTACAATATGAGCGAGAGAATGACGGTTACAACAGGCGCTAGTGCCATCATAGGCACAACGATGATGGCCTTACCGTAGCGTATTGAATAGGCAAAGAAGAGGAACCCCACCGCATTCAAGGATTGGATGAGTAGTGCGGAGTAAAGCCCGGAGAATCCCCAGTTGATGCTCAGGGAAAAATCGGTCATGAACAAGGCAATCGGAGTCAGTAGGACAGCACTGGACATAGTATAAAACGCGAAGCTCTCCGCATGCATACTATCACCAGCGGATTTCATGATGAAGGCCTGAATACCCCACATCAGGAAGACGACGATTGCCAGCGCTAGCCAGAAATAACCTTTAACAGGTGAGCTTACCGGAGATTGGTATGCCAACATCAAAATAGCGAAAAGGGCGGAGAAAATCCCAATCCATGAGCGTCTACTCGCTCTTTCTTTCAACAGTGTAGCCGATAATATAATCGTTACCACCGGATAAAGTGAGATGATCGGAAAAACGATGTAGGCGGGACCTATCCGCAAAACTTGGAACAGGATGAGCTGGCCACTACATCCTAAAAGCCCTGCACTCATTCCTATAGATATCGAACGCCGATCCCGTTCTAATTGCCAACCGATAAGCTTCAAGGCAATGATAGCAACGGGAATCATCGTCATAGCCCAAGCTGAATAGCCCAGTGTTGCTGGAAATCCAGCCTTTTCCGGTATTTCAATCAACGCACCCCAAATACCCCATAGAAGGGTCGTAGTCATTGCATATGCCAACCATGCTCTAGAATTCACTATACTTCACTCCACTCTATATAGACCTGGATCGCAATTTTAGGCTGGACAAACCTCTCAAAAAAGTTAATATTCACCTGCAGGGCTGTCTACGGTTGTTTTCAAACTCCAATTAATTAGAATTGGTCACAATTGATCAAATTCCTGCCCAATAATGCTTGCCCATTTTTTTTCATAACGGGAAAACAATGATCGAAAAATCCACAGCTATATCTCCTCTTCTGGTCCCTCCGGCGATAAAGCTCAATCTTCGCAAACAGCGACATTTTAGTACAATGTCGGGAGTTGCTCACCTCCAGCCATGTTGGACACATAATCCAGTCCCCGTAAGGGAGTGCGGATCTCATTCCCATCCATAGTGTGGTTTTTCTCAATCGGATAACCTATATGCCCGTATACAATATAGTATATACGGTTATGATATGCATGTCAGAATATATTGATATTAGGAATGTTAAGATTATTGAACACCTAATTTGGGAGCAGGGGGTTGTCCCGCAGCTGCGGGATAGCCCCGAAATCTGATTTTGCCGACGGCAGGTCGTTCCCCCGTCGGCAATTTTCGTTTCAGCCCCTCCTTGTTCGAAATCACCATAGGCATGCAAACAACCGCAAACAAACCGCGGAATAGTATACGGATTGTAGCATACGCAATCGGATGCGGTTTAGGCATACACCCGGGGGGGTATGTCCCCCCAAGGGGCCTTTCCCATTGCCAATATGCGCGGCGTATATTCCCCCTATACAAGGCTTTCGGGGATGAATGGAGTTCAGCAGACCAGAGACCATGCGCTAGAATCCCGTTTTACGCATGCTGGTAGCATTGTAGTGACAACCACGAGCAAAACTCACCTGGATCTATACCTGGGATATGCCTAGATGGAGATGTGTCTGTGATTGGTACTTTTTAAGGATTAAAAATGGAATGTGTTATAGCCGAAGTGATGCTGGAATTAAAGGCCTAAAAATGAATGAATTTTTCAACGAGATTCGCCTACCCCGAATCCCCTTTGAGGGGGTAGGGATCATGCAGGGTCAGTTTAACAGAAACCTTCCAGCACAGATCCACGGGCTTGCCGGCCGGTTCCCGGTCGTCGATAGCCAGGCTTCGTCGTGAGCTCAGCCGAACGGTAGTGGATCTGGCCCGACTCCAGGCAAAGAGCGGTATACTCCAGGAGGTAGTCTTTGATCTGGTTGAAGTACGCCTCGGCCAGGAGAGGAGTCAGATTAAAATCCTCGGTGATCCGGCCGATGATAGCGTTCTTGACCGATTTGGACTTTAACCTTTCAGCAAGTTGGCTTTCCATGATACCTCCAGTATGGTGTCGGTCAATTTACCAACCTCATGCCTAGGTATCATTTGATACTAACTAAAATTAGGGTAGAGGCGCTACAATCACCACATTTCCGAATACGCCGGATACGGGTTTTCATTTCACAACGGGATTCCGTAAATCCGTAGAGCAGATGCTTAGCCTAACTTACTTATGATCCCCATCACGTAATTGACGGGGAACTATTGTATAGCCACGTTATTAGTTAAACTAAACATAGACACTTCTAATTGTTCCCTCTCAACCTCGATAGTGGGAGATGGTCAGTGCCAAGGGCAGTATTTGCATGCCCAAAACTATGTTCTCCTAAAGACCAATTCCCCCTGGCCCCGCGTAGATCTTCATATCCTAAAACATCAGTCAAGCCAAGATTCACTACTTCCAACAGGTCATGGCAGAGATGTCATTGATGAGACGTGTATTATCTATAGCCGCGATTGGGATATTGCTGCTGGCCGGGTCTTTACCCGCCCAGGAAAAGCAGACCCTGGCCGTCCTTGAGTTCGAAGGGTTTGGCCTGTCTGAATCCGAAGTCCAGGCCCTCACGAACCGACTGCGCACCAACACAACTCAGCTGGGTGTATACCGCGTGATCGAGCGGGGCTTGATGCTTCAGATCCTTCAGAAGCAGGATTTCCAACTGACGGGCTGTACGTCAAATGAATGTGCGGTTGAGATCGGGCAGCTGCTTGGGGCGCAGCTCGTGCTGGCCGGCTCCATCGGCAAAGTAGGAAATACCTGGACGGTCGAGATGCGAATCGTGGATGTGGAGAGCAGAGCGGTTATCGAAACGGCTTCCTATGGTACCCAGGGTTCGATTGATCTGGTCCTGACCGAAGGGATGAGCGCTGCGGCGAGGAAAATATGTAGGGTGACAACACCGGAAGTGACGACCGGTCCCACATTAAGGCCAGCGATTGTCGATGTAATGAGTGATCCGCCTGGAGCCATTCTTTTCGTCAATGACCTAGACAAAGGCCCCACTCCTGTGACCCAACTGGAACTTAACCCGGGTGCGGCTCACACAGTCACAGTCCGATTAGATCGTTATCATGCACTTGATACGACCCTTATCCTGGAAGTTGGCGAGCGATCGCAGCTGAATCTTCAACTAAAACCGATCATGGGATGGCTGGCTCTCAATGGCGATGCCGGATCACATGTAAGGCTGGATGGCAAGATCGCGGGGAAGACGCCCATGGACAGGATCCCGCTACAAATGGGTTCCTACCAGCTCAGAATCACCAAGCCCGAGTATTACTCTTACAAGGACACTGCGACGATTCTCAGTGACCACGAAACCGCTCTTAACTATACTTTGAAGAGAAAGCCCAAGGGTCCAGCCGTGGCACTTTCAGTGGTTATGCCGGGCGGAGGTCAGCTCTATCATGGCTATCGAAAAGGTGTGATCTATCTGGGGGCCGCCATGGGGATAGGGTATTGGGGGTATACTACCCACCGGGACTTTTTAGACCACTACGATACTTATCAAGAGCGTCTGGACGACTATAACCGCGAGACAAATGTAGAGATCGCGCTTGAGAAAATGGAAGCGGTGCAGGAGAGTTTCGATTCAATGAAGCAAGCCGAAAAAGGCCGGAATATCTATCTGTCGATGTTGGGGGGTGTCTGGATTATCAACATCGTCGATATTGCCTTCTGATGATGGCTGGCTCTCGAATAACACGTCAGATAACCATAATTCTGACCTTCTTCCTCAGTGTCTGGCTTAGGTGTCCGAGTACGCCTAGTGAGCCCGAGTTCGATAATCCCCTCATCCCTGGCGATCCCACCTACGAACCGCCGCAGACGACGATCACATCCGGTCCTGTTGAAGGAGCGGTGGTGGACACTCACACGGTCTCCTTCACCTGGAGGGGCAATCAGACGATCATGACCTTCTCCTACCGCCTGAATGAAAGCGGGTGGTCGGCCTGGTCCGCGGATACGATGGTGACCTATACTTATCAGGATGAAGGTGATTACCTGTTTGAGGTGAAAGGGCGGTATCTCTCGTGGATTGAGGAGGACACCGCCGCTTTTCGTAATTACACCGTTGACGACATTCACGGTCCCGCTTTATGGCTGCAGCCCCGGTATCAGGAAGTAGACCTGGGTGGCACATTCACAGTTGAAGTGATGCTGGAGGAAATGGAGAACGTGTTTGCCGTCAAGGCCGTACTGGAGTTTGATACCGCCAAGCTTCAGGTTGAGAACATCGAGGTCTACGACGATGCCCGCTCCTTGCTCAAGGCCAACGGCGGCACGGTGATCCCCTTCAGCAAGTATGACAACACTATAGGAACGGCTACCATCGATGTGGCAACGGCGACTGGCGACCCACCGGGTGTGAGCGGGACGGGGGCTATCGCGCTGATCGCGTTCACCGCGGTACAGTCGGGGCAAACGGAGATCACGTTTGATACAGCGTCGGCAATCCGGGACCCGGATAACCAGGACATTTCTCTTTACGAAACGGTCGCCGCTTTGGTGGAGGTGCGGTGATGTATTTGCCACAGATTTACGCGGATAAACACGGATGAAGAAGACAAAAGATATCAGCGTAAATCCGCGTGTATCCGCGGCAGCATTACTCGTGGTCCTGCTGCCCATGCTGGCATTCGCCCAGGCGCCCAATATCGTTTCCACCTACCCCGCCCAGAACGCCCTGAATGTGCCGCTGGATACAACCATCTCGGTCAACTTCGGGGTGGATATGAACTCCACTACCATTAATGCAAGCACTTTCGTTGTGCATGGGAGCTATACTGGTAAGCTAGGCGGTAGCTATAGTACTGTTGGGAATACCGCTACGTTTACGCCCGACAGTACCTTCCAGGTAGGCGAGCAGGTTAGCGTGACGTTGACGACGGGCTTGGAGAATACGGCGGGTGATACGCTGGTGACTCCATTTTCGTGGGGCTTTACAGCCATGTTCACAGGCGGCAGTGGCATCTTCACCGAGGCCGTGAATTACGGCGTGGGTGATGAGCCCCGGTCGGTGACCGCGGCCGACCTGGACGGTGACGGCGACCTGGACCTGGCCGTAGCCAATTCCGATCTCGATAACGTCTCAGTGCTGCTGGGGACCGGGGACGGCATCTTCACCGGGGCCGTGAACTACGGCGTGGGCTATGGTCCCTTTTCGGTGACCGCGGCCGACCTGGACGGTGACGGCGACCCGGACCTGGCCGTGGCCAATGAAGGTTCAAATGATGTCTCGGTGCTGCTGGGGGCGGGGGACGGCAGCTTCGCCGGGGCCGTGAATTACAGCGTGGGTGATGATCCCTGGTCGGTGACCGCGGCCGATCTGGACGGAGACGGCCACCCGGACCTAGCCGTGGCCAATCGCTATTCCAATAACGTCTCGGTGCTGTTGGGGATGGGGGACGGCAGCTTCGCCGGGGCCGTGAACTACGGCGCGGGCGATGGTCCTTGGTCGGTAACCGCGGCCGACCTGGACGGTGACGGCCACCAGGACCTGGCCGTGGCCAATTACATCTCCGATAACGTCTCGGTGCTGCTGGGGGCGGGGGACGGCAGCTTCGCCGGGGCCGTGAACTACGGCGCGGGTGATTGT
>JBGVTM010000106.1 GCA_041862535.1 Candidatus Neomarinimicrobiota bacterium
TTTTAAGAAGCGCATGCGTTCCTTCCTTCAACCTTTATAGCATGGGGGCGACATTTACCCTATATCGTTGTCTACCAAAGCGTTCCCAGAAAATCTCCGCCAGGATTTCAGCGACGGCCTGATAGTACATATAAGGTATTTCATCTCCGATCTCACAGGTCTGGAAGAGGGCCTGCGCCAGCACCGGACTTTCCTTGATCGGTACACCGTGCACCCGGGCTACTTCTTTAATGCGCTCGGCCACCTTCCGTTGCCCTTTAGCCACCACTTGCGGTGCGGAATCGATATCTTCTTCATTGTATTTTAAAGCTACCGCCACATGTACCGGGTTAGTAACAACCACGGTAGCCCGGGCTGCCTCCACCATCATGCGATTGCGACTCATCTCCCGCTGCATCATTCTCACCCGCGCGCGTACCTCCGGACTACCTTCCGTCTGCCGATATTCATCTTTCACTTCCTGCCGGGTCATGCGCAGTTTGCGCTTGTATTCCCAGCGCTGGTAGGTGAAGTCAGCGGCGGCCATTGCCAAGAAAGCGATGCCAACATAGACCCCGATCTTGAGTAGATCCAAGGCTAAAGCTCCAATGATCTGCAACGGCGTCATATAGGTCAAAAACGGGTAGTCCTTGACGCGGTCGGCCAAATAGAGGTAAATAATCATGCCAACGATGATCATCTTGAGGATGCCCTTGATCAACTCCACCAGGCCCCTCGTCGAGAAAATCCGCTTCAGGCCGGTGGCGGGATTGATCCGATCCCATTTGGGGCCCAGTGCCTTGGGGGCAAAAATTACCCCTACCTGTAAATAATTCACCAAGAGACCTATGACCACCACCAGCACCAGGACCGGCCCCAGGATAAAAACACCCCTTCCGGCCATCCAGGCCACTAGGGTTGGCAAACTCCTGGGATTGATGGATACCGTAGCCAGCGAGCTGTACACATCCTGAATAACTCCCGCAAGGCCGTACAAAAAGCTCTCGCCGTTAAAATAGAATAAAAGCAGGACGGAGAGCATCAGGGCGGCAGAGGTGAGTTCCATGCTTTTGGCGACATCACCTTTCTCCCGCGATTCCCTGATACGCTTCGGGGTCGCCTCTTCAGTGCGTTCCTGGGCCGGCTGTTCCGCCATATCAGCTCCTCAGGGTCGCCATTAAGGTTGCCACGTACTCCTGGAATTCAAAGTACATAGTGGAAAACAGAGCCTGGAATAGCTGCAACGAGACCACCAGGGCAAATACCCCCACGAAGAGCTTGAGGGGCAAAGCCACGAAGAAGACCTGCAGACGGGGCATGGCCCGGGAAAGGACCCCCACGCCCACATCCATCATGAGTGTAAGGATAAGCGCCGGAGCGGCCAGTTTCAGGGCCAACTGAAACATCTCGCTCGAGCCGGTGATTAACATCCGGCCCGACGCGGGTTGCAGTGCACCGGTCTCCAGGGGAATCAGCCTAAAATTTTGCACCAGCAATTGGATCAGAAAGTGGTGGCCATCCACCGCCACGAACAGCAGAATGGCAACCAGGGCCCAAAACTGGCCGACCATAGACTGGGGGGCACTGGTTACCGGATCGACCAGGTCGGCGATGGCAAAGCCCATCTGGCGGCCCGCGAAGGTCCCGGCCAGGGAAAAGGCCTCAAACATGAACTTGGTTCCAAAGCCCACGATCAACCCCAATGCCAGCTCCCGACCGATAGCGAAGGCCAATCGGCCCAGGTTCCAATCAAGGCCCAGGCCCTCCACCCCCACCACCGGCAAGAGCATGAAGCTGAGCACCAGGGTGATCAAAACCCGAACCCGCATAGTAATGGCGGGTGAACCGAAAAAGGGGAAGGCGTAGATCATGGCCGAAACCCTGGTCATCACCAGCATGAAGGAGACGCCCCATCCGGATAGCAGGTCCAGGATGGATAGGTTCATCGGCCTAATTGTGTTATCTGGTCATAAATGAGGAGATTAAACCCGATCACCAGGTCCAGCATCCACGGTATCAACAGCATAAGAACCAGGCCTACCACTGCAATTTTGGGGATAAAGGTGAGAGTAATCTCCTGGATGGAGGTAACCGCCTGAAACAGTCCTACCAGGACCCCTACCAATAGGGCGCTTCCCAGGATGGGCAGAAGGATATACAGTGCCGTGATAAGGGTTCTGTGGCTGATAAAAACGACGAGATCGGTGCTCATAATTACTGCAATCCATTAATGATTGATTCCACCACTAGATACCACCCGTCCACCAGAACGAACAGGAGGATTTTGAACGGCATGGAAATCATGACGGGTGGCAGCATCATCATTCCCATGGACATCAGTACGGCGGATACCACCATATCAATGAGCAGCATGGGGAGATACAACATAAAACCGATCTGAAAGGCAATGCGGAGTTCATTGATCATGAAAGCCGGTATCACCATCATCAGCGACAACTCTTCCGGCGACTTTGCCGGCTCTTGCTTAAAGTAGCCGGCAAACAATGCCAGGTCTTTATCCGGGGTGTGCTGGAGCATGAATTTCTTGATGGGCGCGGA
>JBGVTM010000107.1 GCA_041862535.1 Candidatus Neomarinimicrobiota bacterium
GGCGGGGCCCGTAGCCCCCTCTGGCGGAGGATCATGGCCCACGTCTTTCAAGTAGAGGTCATCCGCGTGGAAAACGAGGAACAGGCTGCCCTGGGCGCGGCCCTCCTGGCGGGGATAGGAGTCGGTCTCTACGCTGGGGCCGATGAAGCTTGCGCCCGAGCCGTCCGCTACGGAGAGGCGGCCTTACCGGGTGAGGAAGAAGTGAAACGCTACGAGGAATGTTATGAGCGCTACCGGCGACTCTACCCGACGCTCAAAGGGGAATTTCACGGCCTGGCCAACGCCGACCACTGAAGTCGCGGCAACGGTTGCGAGGCCCACCTTCGTGGGCTGGACAGTCAAAGGTGCATGTAGGTGAGAACATCGGATCTGCGCCAAAGGTCAATGCACCGGCCTGAAGAGCCGCTGTTGGGCAGGATTTGACCGCTGGGCGAGGGGTCCCAGCATGGCCTGTTTACTGCAGCGGAGCTACAGAATCTCTGCGCTTGGTGAATTGAGGATCACCGGGAGCAGTGAAGGGAGTGAGGCCCCCTCATTCAGCTGTGGGTCCTTTTCAGCCGTAAAGAAGGTAAAGATCAAGCCCGAGTCGAAGGGAACATAGGCAAGAGCATCTTCATTTCTCTGATGACCATCTTTATGCCCTGGCGGGTGGAGAGCACGCGCCGCATGGTCACGTCGTTCTGGATGCGCGTTTCGGCGTCAAAGTAGAATGACTCGTCGAATGAAATACCCGCCGTGTGATACCACCAATTAGGGTTGAAGACGAGTTCAACAGGCAGGAATTCCCTGGCGGTGATGGGTGTCATAGAGGCCACCTTGGGGACGGCTGGTGGTCTTTCAAGCACAGAGGTGATGAATGTCTTGGTACAGTTGCTGTTGCACATATGGATCCTCCACATAGGTAACCACCATCAGCTTCGTTCCAGGTGTCCACAAGCGCTTTACACGTTCCAGCACCTCGTCGGAATCACCGACAATGCGTGCTTGCACAATGACGCCGGTGTCCACGAACGCATCCTGGAAGGCTTCGCAGTCATTGTGGCCCGGATCGGTCTGGGGGCTGAACGCACCGTCAACCATAGTCAGATTGGGGATTTCCCTGACGGCCTCGATCCATCTGGTCCAGTTGCCGCAAGAGTGAATAGCCGTGCCACCGAAGTGAGCGCCGATCCGGGTGTCATTGGGAACGCAGGACTCCTCGTACATGCGCGGCGAGATCATCACCAGGTTGTCGTCGCTGAGACCGATACCGGTGCCGGCGCAAGAGCTGGCAAATCCGTGCCCGGGCCGGGCCAGTGTGTCGCCGATGAGCTCACTTTGCCTCTGCGTGAAGTCTATGATGGCGTCCGTTACTGCTGCCAGCATCTCCTTGACCTTGTCGGGTGCCTCGTGGAACGCCAGGAAGAATTCGCTGATGTCTACCAGTTGGGCAGCCACGCTAAGCGGGGACTGGATATCCGTCCAGGAGATAGGCACGCATCGGCGAGTCTCCTCCAAGAAGTACTCGATCGTTTCCAGCGTGTGCCTCATAATTGGCACCTGGCCGAAGTCACCCGGCAGCAGTTCGGGGACGTCCTTGATGGACTTGTAGAGATATCTCACTACCGGGGCCTGGCCTTCGGGCCAGTCGTAATCGGCACCAAAGGCTGATGCGGTGATGCCGATACCGTACCAGGGCTCCAAGTAAGTAGGCGCATCGGTAGCGTATGCCAGAGATTTGGCCAATCCACCCAGTTGCCAGCGCAGCGACTGCTGCATGTCCCGGCAGCCGTCGCGAAACACTTCGCCCACCCGCACTCGTTGCCAGACGGCAATGCCCTCCTTTTTTCGTAAGAACTCGGCGTAGCGCTGATCGGCGGCCAGGGCGTGCGCTTCATAGCGGCCCAGATCGAAATCGGCAGGCTCTACCGGCGTCACAGACATGGCCTGTGCGTCCTTGAGGGTGTAATCGAAACTCGTTGTACTCGGCATGGTCCAGAGCCCTGGTGAGTTCAGGCAACACTATGAATTCACGGATTGTCAACGACTATAGTGACCGGGCCACCATCCAGCGTCACCGGCACGAAGAGCCAGCCGTCCTCTGTAGCTAGGGTGTCGGGCGCAGGAGCATTGTTTACCGTGACCGTGGCGCGCTCGGCCGCCGCCGGCAATCGCACTCCTGCTGGCACGGCTAGCGGCTGCCCGCATCGCACGATCACCCGCCCGGGCAGAACCTCTAGCGTGATGTCCCCTCGCGCCTGCCATAGCGCAACCCGGCTGGCCCGGATGGCCTCTAGATTGGGACCCCAGGCGAACAAGCTCACGTTCTCCGCGCGCGCGATCTCTCGGTTTGGCACGCCCGGCCCAGGGTAGCCAGGCCAATGCCGCTCAAGCAGCTCCAAGGCGCCGACCAGGTTGTCCACGGCGCGCAGCTTAAGCTGGAACAGGCTGTGGCCGCCGGGGTTGATCTCGGTGACGATACCCAGGGTGTGCCACTCCCAGTACGCTGCGCCGGCGCTACAATTGGGGAAGATGTTGCGGTAGAGCACATACGAGGCGAAGCCATAGATACGTTCTTTCCAGAAATCGGCCATTGCCTGGTAGGTGGCATTGTCCCAGGGCAGGCTGTTCAGCAAGTCCAGGTACGAGCCGTCGTAAGGTGGTTGGCCTTTCTGGTGCAAAATCCAGCCGTGTAAATCCATGAAGAAGTCGGGCTGGAACCTGTCGAGTGTGTTCATGATGGCCCGCACTTCGGCCGAGCGGCGCTCCGCGTAGTCCATGAACAAGTCTACGCCGTGCGCGTTGTAGTGCGGGCGCCCGGCCTCCACGGCATCAGGGTTCACCAACGGCATGACGATCACCTCCCAACCCGCCAGCGCCGCATTAGCACGGGGATGGCCAGACAGCAGCCACTCGATGCAGCCTTCAGCACACCAGGAGCCTGAATCTTCCATCGCTGGATGGTGCCGGGCGGTGATGGCAAGCACCTGCTTCTGGTTGTGGGGAATGTCCGGGTCGGTTAGGACGAACATTACCAGCGGTCGCCCCTGCTCGCTGCGACCATACGTCTCGACCCGCACCAGCCGGCGTTGCGCCTCGGGGAGATGGGTGACCCAATTGATCAGAGCTTGCAGCTCACTATTGAGATAGGGGTAGGTGGTTGCGACACGGATGCGGGCGTGAGCCGGCACGGCCAGTTGCAAATGCGCCTCCACAGTGGGAAAGTCGCGCCACCGGTCGGGCGGCACCTCTTCCTCGCGCTCCCAAAACCAGACAATAGGCTCCTCGAAGCGGCGCAGCCGCTCACTGGGCACAATCTGCACCCGGCTGAAGTCGAGCGGGAACCATGGGCTCTCGCCTACGCGGTAGACCGGCCGGTCAGCCTGGGTAACGATGCCGGGCACATCCGGGATGCCCGTCACGTCCAGCCGGACCTCCCGGTCGCGGTCGGTGGGGTTTTCCACCTCTAGGTAATACCATGGACCGTAGATCAGGTCGCCCTGTGGCTCAACGCGCCAGTGGTCCGGCTGCACCTCCACCGGATCATCGCCGTTGCCGCCGGGAAAATCGGCGCGCAGGATGATGGGAATATGTTCAGTCATAGAAGGTTCTCCTGTGAAGTGAGCGCCGATGGCATCACTTGCCCCTCGACATAAAGCCTCCCATTCCTACACCAGCAGGCCGATTTTCTTGAGGAAGCCCT
>JBGVTM010000108.1 GCA_041862535.1 Candidatus Neomarinimicrobiota bacterium
CGAAAATCCCGCCACCACCTATACCGCCGCCGTAGCCCTTTGGATGGCCATCTGGTGGCTCACCGAAGCGGTGCCGCTGGCAGCCACGGCCATTTTGCCGGTGGTAGTGTTCCCGATTCTCAAAGTCATGCCCGGCAGCGAGGTGGCCAGCCTTTATTTCAACAACGTTATCTTCTTATTCCTCGGTGGCTTTATTGTGGCGCTGGCCATGGAACGCTGGCAGCTGCACCGCCGCTTGGCCTTGAGTATCATCGCCGGCCTGGGGGGGAGCCCACGAAGACTCCTGTTGGGATTCATGGTGGCTACAGCCTTCCTGTCCATGTGGATATCCAATACAGCCACCACCATGATGATGGTACCTATCGCCATGGGGGCTCTGGCCCGCCTGGATACAGCCAACGACAACCAGTCCCCGCGCCTGGCAGTAGCATTGCTGCTGGGCATCGCCTATGCGGCTTCTATCGGCGGAATCGCCACCCTCATAGGTACGCCGCCCAACCTGGCCTTCGTCAGGATTTATGCCCTCACCTTTCCCGAGGCACCGGAAATCTCCTTCACCGGTTGGTTCACCCTGGCTTTTCCCATTAGTGTGATTTTCCTGGCCCTGACCTGGGGTGGGCTGTCTACCTGGGCCAGCAGGCGGACAACGGCCAGGATTGACCGTAAACTGTTTTCTGAGGAGCTGGCGCAGCTGGGACCCATGAGCCGCGAAGAGAAGCTGGTCCTGGTCCATTTTGTGGTGCTGGCCCTTTTATGGCTCAGTCGCGGAGATATTGCTCTGGGGACCTTCACCGTCCCCGGTTGGGGTTCGCTGCTGGGATTGTCAGGCTATGTGGACGATGGCACCGTGGCCGTAGCGATAGCCACCTCGCTGTTCTTCTTCCACTCCGACCGTAGTCCGTCCGGCCGCCTGATGGACTGGCAAACTGCCAGGAAGCTACCCTGGCACATCATTCTCCTGTTCGGTGGAGGCTTTGCTCTCGCCAGGGGCTTCACTGAGAGTGGCCTGTCCCACTGGGTAGGAGCCAATATGGTTGGGCTATCAAGCCTCCCACCGCTGCTCATCGTAGCGGCCATCTGCCTGGCGGTAACCTTCCTTACCGAGCTCACATCTAACACCGCTACGGCCCAGGTCATCCTGCCGGTCCTGGCGGCGGTGGCCATCGATATTAATATGCACCCCCTCATGCTCATGGTGCCGGCCACCATCTCCGCCTCCTGCGCCTTCATGATGCCCATCGCCACACCACCTAACGCTATCATCTTTGGTACTGATCGTCTTACCATTCCCCAGATGGCTAAAGCAGGGGTTATTCTCAACTTTACCGGAGTGGTCATCATTACCGCCGCCCTTTTCATCCTGGGTGGCGTGCTGATCCCCTGATATCCTGTCTGGCCAGTTTCGCCGATCGTAATCCAGCACTTGCGGAATCGCTAGACTGCCCCTAGATTTATACGTATGAAGATCAATTGGTACATGGCACCTCTGTTAGGATTTGCGGTCCTCCTGGGCCAGTGTGGCCGGGCAACGGAGGAGAAGGGGAAAGCGAAAATGATCATAATATCATCGGCGTTTCAGGAAGGCGGGATGATCCCTGCCAAATACACCTGCGATGGGCAGGACGTCTCCCCGACCCTGAGCTGGAGCGGCGTGCCCGACAACGCTAAGTCTCTAGCCCTTATCAGCGATGACCCGGACGCACCTATGGGTACCTGGGTCCATTGGGTGGTCTACAATATTCCGCCCACCATGAAGGGCTTTGAGGAGGGGGTATCAAAGGATACGTTGGCCCGGAAGGGTGCTGTCCAGGGGATGACGGATTTCCGTCGTCAGGAGTACGGCGGTCCGTGCCCGCCCTCAGGGACGCACCGCTACTATTTCAAGCTCTACGCCCTGGATACAACCCTGGCCTTAGGACCGGGCGCTACCAAGAAGCAAGTGGAGCGGGCTATGGAAGGGCACGTACTGGTACAGGCGCTGCTCATGGGCCGCTACGCCCGCCGGCGCTAGTCGGTCATAACTGTCTGAGCGTTCTGATAAACGGCGTGTCCGGCCTTTACCAGCGCCTCGTTCACGTTGATGGTTTCGCCGGATTCGGTGACTACGGTCATTTCACCTAGGTAACCCCGAATCCGACCCTTCCGGTCCTTGATGGTCCGCAGCAGGACCTCCCGGTCGAGTATGAGGCTGCGCAGGTAGTCTCGGGCAGTGATGCCGGCCTCGCGGCTATTGCCCTTGACCTCTGGAGCCAGAATCCGGTGCAGGCGTATATCCAGGCCGCGGGTCCATACACCCATCCCCAGGTCAAGATCCACGCGGCAGGTATCACCACTGTATACCCGGGTCACATAGGCTTTGTAATGGTAGAGTTTCGAAGGGCCCATACAATCAATCCTTGCTCTGCTCTCATTTGAACCCGTTTCGCGGCCGCCTTAGTTTCCAGGCCGGGGTGCCATCCGTCAGACAATAGAAATGTAGCCAATCAAAGCCCTCATGCCAAAGAAAACTGGGATAGCAATGGTTTTCGTCAGATATTTTAATTAGAATCATATTGTGGGTAAGCGCCATGCCTGAGGATCGCTCCACCGGCCCGGTCACCGACAGCCAGCCGCTGGCGACCATGGCCTACAACCCAGCCGGGGAGCGGGTGATGAAGGAGGATCCTGATGGGGAAACCCTCTACCACCATAGTGGCGGCAATGTCATCATGGAAGATTACGGTAGCAGCCAGTTCGACCGCTACATTTATGGCGCCG
>JBGVTM010000109.1 GCA_041862535.1 Candidatus Neomarinimicrobiota bacterium
GCAACGGCTGCCGGGATACAAGACCGTCAAGCCGATGGTGTTCACCGGGCTTTATCCCATAGCTGCCGGAGATTATGAGCTGCTGCGCAAATCGCTGGACAAATTGCGCCTGAATGACGCCTCCCTCAGTTACGTGCCGGAGACTTCCACCGCCCTGGGCTTCGGCTTCCGCTGCGGTTACCTGGGGCTGCTCCACATGGAAATCGTCCAGGAGCGGCTGGAACGGGAGTTCGACCTGAACCTGATCATCACCGCGCCCAATGTGGAATACGAGGTATCCACCAGGGAGGGTGAAGTGGTCAAAGTGGACAGTCCGGCGGATATGCCCCACCCCGGCTCCATCGTAGAGGTCCGGGAGCCGTATGTAGCGGCTGAGATCATCGCCCCGCCGGATTACATGGGCAGCATCATGAAGCTGTGTCAGGATAAGCGCGGTGTCTACCGGAACACCCATTATCTATCCCCTTCCAAGGTCCAGCTGAAATATGAGCTGCCCTTGGGAGAGGTCATTTTTGACTTTTTCGACCGGCTGAAGTCGGTGAGCCGGGGCTATGCCTCCTACGACTATGAGTTCATCGGCCACCGGCCCGGTGAGCTGAAAAAGTTGGACGTCCTCATCACCGGGGAAGTGGTGGATGCTTTAAGCAGCATCATTCATAAGGACCACGCCCAGGCTCACGGCAAGGCTCTGTGTAAGAAGCTCAAGGAGGTGATCCACCGGCAGCAGTTTGAGGTCGTGATTCAGGCCGCCATCGGGAACCGGGTCATCGCGCGGGAAACCGTCCGACCGCTGAGGAAAAACGTCACGGCCAAGTGCTATGGCGGAGATATCACCCGCAAGCGGAAGCTGCTGGAGCGGCAGAGAGAAGGCAAAAAGCGGATGAAGCAGCTGGGCCGGGTTGAGATTCCACAGGAGGCCTTTCTCTCCATCATGGAAGTTGGGCACGGGGACTAGAAAACAGCGCTTGAATTGTTGCCTGTATCGCAGGCTGAAGGAGGCTGGCTGACCGCTCATGGCGTTTGACCGCCGGTACATCATTATTGGAGATGTACATGGCAACCTGGAGGGCATGGATCTTCTTCTTGAGAAAGCCGGCTACAAACCCACCGAAGATCGGCTGGTATTTGTAGGGGATTACAATGACCACCTCTCTTACAGCGACTTTTCGGTCATGAGGTTGATTGATCGGCTGATAGGGCTCTACGAACGCTCACCGGATAACATCTTTTTCATTCGTGGTAACCACGATCTCTGGTTTGCTGAGTGGCTACTCAACGGCGGTGTACCCCCGGAGATCTGGTATGTCCAGGGTGGCAGGGAAACCCTCGCCTCCTATGGCATCGTAAGCGTGCAGGGCACGCAGGACGAACGCGAGAAAGTCCCCCGGTCGCATCAGGACTTTATCTGCAACCATGTGGATCAATACTACCTGGATGAGCGGGTGTTGGTTATTCATGGTGGTTTTACCTCCGAGAGGCAAATGCAGGTGATAGCTGCGGGCGGGGAGTTGAGTGACGAAGATCTGGAAATGATCGTCTGGGATCGCTACTTTATTTTTACCGCCAATGATTCCGTGCATTCCCTTTATCGGCAGTATTTCGCCGATCGCTATCTGGTAACGGGGCATACCCCGGAAGGACCGTTCGTCAATCCCCGCAATACCAAATGGATGTTGATTAATTGCGCGAGCAGGGGTGAGAATCTGTGCGCGGTGATCATTGAGGATGACCAGAGTTATACTTTCATTCGCACCTGATCTTGGGCAGCAGGTGCGCGGCGAGTTACTTCCGGGGACTTAAAACATTGTACATGGAATCTGGATTACGGGACCGGGCATGAGCAGCCACTGGCGCGATTATCCTCACCTTTCCCGCACTCCCTGGTACAGCCTGGTGTTTATTCTGCCGCTGGTAGCCATTTATGAAGTACTGGCACTGGTGGTCAATTGGGAATCGGAACTGCAGCTGCGCAATGGAGCCGATGTTCTCCTGCGGCAGCTGCTGGGAATTTGTGGGCTGACCGCCCCCTATATTATGGGCCTGCTTTTGGCTGCTGCTGTGGTCGCAGCCTGGCTCTGGCAGCGCCAGAGATACGGCACCACCCGGGTAGCTGGCGTCCACCTGGTCGCTATGTTGGCCGAGAGCCTCCTTTGGGCTGGTGTCCTCCTGGTATCCCTCTCAGCGGTTGACCAGCTGCTGATTGTTGCCACCTCTGATACGGTCTTGCGGACGGCGTTCCTGGCAGTGGGCGCGGGCATCTATGAAGAAGGGGTGTTCCGGCTGGTACTCATCAGCGGCACGGCGATGTTCTTCCAGCGCGTCATGAACTGGCAGCGACAAGTCGCCTGGGGAGTGGCAATAGGGTTAGCTGCGGTGTTATTTTCCCTCTTCCACTATGTGGGTCCCGCCGGTGAAATATTCACCTGGAACTCCTTCGGTTATCGGAGCGTAGCAGGGGTTATATTGGGTTTGTTGTTCACCCTCCGGGGATTCGGTATTACCGTCTATGCTCACACTGTCTATGACCTGCTGGTTCTGGGATTTCAAACGGTGGGATGAGGAAGGGAACTGGATCATGTGCTCACGTAAATGTAGCATGACTATGTTTGGGCGGGTGGTTTGTATACTGATCTTTTCGGGATCAACCGGCCTTACAGCCCAGGAATCCAGTCCCTATAAGAGCTTTGATGTGATGATTCTGCCCGAGTATGAGCATCCTGGCGTAGAGATCAGAGTGAAGGGGGAGGTGCAGCCGGGCCAATACCCCCGTTATCTGGAAATGGAGGTCCCTCCCAATACCCCGGTAGCCCTGGTTTCCAGGTCCGGCCCGCAGGGGGAACCGGTCAGCGAACGCATCGCAACCCGTACGGCCGATGGCAAAACCTATCTGCCCATAGATGTCAGTGAGGCCTGGTTCTTTGTGCGGTATTTTTTCAACCCGTTCGAGAGCGAAGGTGGCGCTCGGACGTTCACCTACCACCTGTCCACCAACGAAGTGCTGCCGGAGTTTCACATCATTATTCTGCAGCCGGTTGCCGCGCAAAATTTCCAGCATTCATTGGCTGAGGCTGACGAACAGGTGGATGAATTCGGCCTGCTGTATTATCGGCAGCACCTTCATGGATTACAGCCCGGGACCGGCTATCCTGTAACAGTCAGTTACGAAAATCCCAGCAACGTCCTCACTGTGGCCGAATTGCAGGCCAGAATGGAGCAGCTGCAGGCGGGGGGTGAAGCCGGTCGCCCTGCAATCGGTAGTCAGCCCTCGAACTTGACTACTGTCCTTCTGACAGTGATCCTGTTGGCTGTAGGTATCTTTATCATTAAAAGCGTGTGGGGCAGTCGCAGAGCAATGGCAGAAGCTACTTCTGCTCAAAAGGCCCGAGGCGGCGCGGCACTGGTGAAAAAGGGTCCCCGAATGGGCACTGGCAAAGGCCGATTCTGTGCCAGCTGTGGTAGTCTGCGACGGCCGGGGGCCCGGTTCTGCTTTAACTGCGGAAAGGAATTCTAATGTACCCTGAACTTCTCCACCTCGGGCCGTTCACTATTTCTTCCTATGGTTTCATGATGGTAGTGGCCTTCATCACGGCCTACATTTTACTAACCCGCGATGGTAAGCGCTTGGGCTGGCCGCCGGAGCTGGCCCAGGATATTGTCTTCTGGGCTGCTATTGGTGGCATTCTCGGGTCCAAGATATACTATTTGATCGAAAACATCGGTCGTGGGTCCGGGGAGAACCTGGCCGGCCTGTGGAATATTATCGCCGGCATTTTTACGCTCAGCCCTCAACGCATTGCTGAGGGGATTCAGAACTTCGGTGCGGGGTTGGTCTTTTTCGGCGGCCTTATCGGGGGCACGCTGGCGGTTACCCTGGTTGTGCGGCGCAAGAAGATGGACTGGCTGTCCATCGCCGATGTGCTGGCACCCTACCTTATTATGGGATACGCCATCGGCCGTATTGGGTGCTTTCTGACGGGGTGTTGCCACGGTGTCCCCTCACAGCTGCCCTGGGCTGTAGCTTTCCCCAGGGGCGCCGAACCGACCATAGTACCAGTCCATCCAACCCAACTTTATGAATTGACTCTGGGACTGGCCATCTTCGGCTTCCTGTACTGGCTGCGTCCCAGGGCCGGGTTTGCCGGGCAGGTTTTTTCTCTTTACCTGATCCTGGCGGGGACGGAGCGGTTCTTTATCGAATTCATCCGCACTAATCGCCATTATGCCCTGGGTCTTACGGGGGCCCAGTTTTTCGGGATCATCGCGGTGGTGATAGGAGGGATTCTCCTGTATTGGCTGCCGAGGCGCAGCAAGGTCGATTCATCGTAGGAAAGTTGACCATCGCGCCTTCCGCCCGTCTGACAGCAATCTTTACTGGTGGCTGGCTGATGTCACTGGCCGCCCCGGCCGCGGCCCAGAAATGGATTGAAGCTCCCCCGATACCCCTATCGCTTCCCGCAGATGGTCTGGTCCAGGTAGCGGCCGCTCCCTGGGGCGATGGGCTATACTTTCTGGATGGCCTGCGCCTCGAAGTTCTGGCCGCGGACGCTCACGGCCGACTACGGCAGCGATATGGTGGCTGGGGCACCGGCGCCCTCGCCCTGGACCTGCCGCGTGACCTGGTTGTAGCCGAAAATTCGGTCTTCGTTCTGGATCAGGGAGGACAGCAAATCTTGCGTCTGGATGCGCGACTGAATCCGGTATCCACCACCCCTTTGCCTGGTGATCAACTGCCTCTTGCCTTCATCCGGGATGCGCAGCAGCGGTTTTGGGTGACTTTTGAAAACCAGGCCGGTCTCTACCTGTATGCCGACGATGGTACGGTGCTGGATGTGGTGGCTGATGAAGCCAGCGGCGCGGTGGCGGTGCTGCATCCCTCCCTTCTCGCCGCGTCAGACAACCGGATAGCGGTATGGGATCCGATTGATGCCATCATCTACCTGTTTCATCTCAGCGGTCGGCTTGACCGCCGACTTCCGTTGCAGTGGGAAAGGCCCGTCCTCGCTATCGAGTGGGCTGGCGAGCGGCTCTTGTTAGCGACGACTGCGGGGCTCCTCCAGGTCAACCCGGCCGATGCAACCGTAACGTCCCTGCCGGTGGCCGGAGGGGTTATCGACCTCGCCGCCCGTTTCCCGAATATTTATGTACTCGACCAAACCGGTATCCTCCATGTGCTCCAGCCGGTCCCTTAGATGGCTGTCGGCAGTGGTAGTGCTGGTGAACTGCCTGCAGGGGCAGGTAGAGCACCATCAGGACGAGCTTGTCTTCACGCCTGCCATCAGGATAGATACCCTCGCTCATGCTCCCGTCATTGAGGGTAGCTGGGAGGTTTTTGATGACGCGGGGGGACCGCTTGACACGGCCCTGGTGCGCCTTGAACCGGTGTCGGGGAGTGTTCGCTGGTTGGGTCCGCTGAATAATGAACGACGGATAATGGTACGCTACCGGGTAGTGTCGGGTTTGGTGCCGAGGCTGGGCCCGGCCTGGCGCTACCTGCCGCCCCTGGGGCAGATCGTGGCCGATTCAACCGCCCCATCGCTGGGTAGCGGCTCACTGCCCTCCAGGCCAGGCGAGGGGAATCCCCCTGCGGATCGGTTGGTGACAGCCGGGAGCCTGTTCCGGGGGTTGAGCGTGTCTTCGGGACGGGGGGTAAATCTCACCGGTGGGCTCAATCTGCGCCTCCAGGGTGAACTGGGCGGTGGTGTCTTCATCAACGGCAGCCTTACCGACCAGAATATCCCCATTCAGCCGGAGGGCGATACGCGAACCCTTAACGAGCTGGATCAGGTGCGGCTTTCTCTCACTAGCCGCTGGGGCGAGGTAGAGGTGGGAGATTTCATTCTGAAAGGCCAGGGAGGCCGTATGGCTTCGTTTGAGCGCAAGCTGGAAGGCATGCGCGTCCAGCTGCAGGGCGGTGACTGGCAGGTGATAGGCGCGCTGGCGGGCAGCAGGGGGCGGTATCGCAGTCAACTCATCCAGGGACAGGATGGGCGTCAGGGGCCTTATGCACTCCTCACTCACGAGGGTTCACGCACCATGATTGTCCTGCCGGGCACCGAGGTAGTGTGGCTAAACGGCCAGCGCCTGCAGCGAGGGGAGAGCCTGGACTATACCATCGATTATACTGCCGGAGAGATCAGCTTCACTCCCCGTCACTCTATCCGCAGCGACAGCCGCATCGTAGTCGATTTTGAGTATACCGACCTGGTGTTTAACCGCCTGACCAGTTATCTGGCTACAACCTGGCGTGGCGAGAGATCAAGCCTTACTGTCTCCGCCCTTACTGAACGGGATGATCTTCAGAGCAACCTGGAATTCAGTCTCTCCGCCGAGGACCAGAAGTATCTGCGGGAAATCGGGGATCGCGAGCAGGAGGCCATCATCCCGACGGCCGCCCCCGATCCGGCTGGGAGCTACGACCTGGTTGATGGTCACTACCTTTGGCGGGGAGAAAACCAGGGTGGCTATAAGGTATCCTTTTTCAACGTGGGTGATCAGGGCTGCTATCGCCGCGTCGTGGCGGGAGATCGTGTCATCTACCAGTGGGTCCCTCCGGAAGAAGCGGCCATGTACAACGCCAACTATGCCCCGTTCCGGATTCTCAAGCTCCCTCAGCGACTGGACCTGATGACTACCAGTTGGCAGCTTGACGGCAAATCCGAGGGGCGGTCGGCCCGCCTGGAAGTGGGACTCAGTCACGTGGACCTTAACCGCTACTCACCTCTGGACGACCGGGACAATCTGGATGCCGGCTATGCGTTGCAGCTCCAGTGGAAAACGGAGCCCCTGGCATTGGCTGGCCGCACATTAAGGGCTGGTCTGCAGCTGGATGGGCTGGGGAAAGGTCAGCAGTTTACCCCGCCGGGCCGCTGGGATGCCGTCGAGTTCCAGCGGGAGTGGGACCTGGATGGCCAGCCCAAGCGATATAACTGGCAGACTGTCAACCTCTTCTTGGAAGAGACAGGCCACCAGCGAGTCTTCGCCCAGCTGGGACGCATCGGAGCTGACAGCATCAGGACCGACAGACTGAGCTGGGGCCTGATCAAAAGCGGCACGGCACCACTAGCGGGCGGATTCAAGCAAACATTCCTATCGCGAGTGAATGGAGATCGCGCATGGCAGATTACTGATAGTGACTTAAAGTATAACTTTAAGAAGTTCGCACCTTTTGTCCGATATTACAGTGAAAACAGGCAAAGAGATATAGCTTCGAGCTACCAGGTCGAGCAGCTGACACTGGGGCTGGAGGCCCGGATTTCGCAGCAAACCCGGTTAGGGCTCAGCCGGGAGCTGCGGCGCGATATTTTTCAGGCCGGCCCTACCGAGACGGCCCATCTTTGGCTCCTTTCACTGGCGCGGACGGTCCCCCGGGGCACGCGCCTGGAAACCACCCTCTCCTTCAATGAAAAGGTCGCCAGCGATGAGCGGGACGATCTGTCCTATATGATGGGAGACCTCGCGCTGGTGCATCGCCCGGTCGGGCGACCTTGGTGGCTGGACCTGCGCTATCGGCTGGAGCGCAAGATTGCCGAATCCAAAGCAGTGATTTATGACTCCGTGGGAACGGGCCTGGGGCAATACCGCTTTGACCCGGTGTATAAAACCTATGTGCCGGATGAAGCCGGTTCCTATAACCGATTTGTGATCCCGGCCGGAGAGATTCGTCCGATTAATACGGTTAAATCCCGCTTCCGACTTCAAGTGGATCTCAACCGCACCCGGTATCCTATCGGCTCGATCAAAGATTATGTCGTAGCCCGGCTTATTATCCAGGGTCAGCTGGCGGCAGAAATATTAAAGCATTCGCTGGCCACTTATCTGAAGCCGTCCCTGGATGACTCAGCGGCAGTGAATGTCCATTCCAGACTGCAGCTTGACCTGGCTCTGCAGTCACGGCCCCGGCAGCCCCAATATCGCCTGCGCCTTATTCAGCAGACCAGGCTGAACCGGGAGAATATTGGCGGGAATGGTGGGGATATGCCCTTGGGTGAGGTTCTTGAGCAGACTTCAGCGGAGCTTGTACAGATAAGCCGTCACCAGCTGGCCGGGCGGCAAGTCAATCGGGAAATGCGGCTGATCCATGAACGCAAAGCACTCCAGTCCCTGATATCGTCGCTGCGCAACCATGATATTCTAAAATGGCAGGGGCAGGGTACCGCGTCGGGAGCCCTGGCAAAACGGCTTACGACCAGCGTGACCGGCTCCTGGCAGCAGGAAGTGGACCGGGATTTAGAGGCATTGCAGGTGCGCACCATCGCCTATGGTGGCGGTTTGCAGCTGACGGTGGGAACCAGAGGGCACTTGCGGGTGGACCTGGAACATTTCCACGTGGCTGCCAGCCGGCAAGTGCCTATTCCGTACCTCATGGCCCAGGGTTTCCCGAGCGGTCGCTCACAGCGGCTCCGGGCCAGCGGGCAATTTCACCTGTCCCGTAACCTGTTGCTTTCTATTACCCTGTTTTCCCGCCGGGAGGCCGGACGCGCACCCTTCACGAACGCCAACCTTGAGTTGAGGACCCAGTTTTGAGATCGGCGGTCG
>JBGVTM010000110.1 GCA_041862535.1 Candidatus Neomarinimicrobiota bacterium
GCGATCATGGCCTTCCAGGTCTCGTTACGCAGCCCTTCTACCGGCCAGTGGATCAGATATAGATCAATATACGAAAGGCGTAATTTCCGCAGGCTTTCCTGGCAGGCTTTGATGGTTCGGTCATAGCCGTGGTCGCTGTTCCATAATTTGGTGGTGATGAAGACCGCTTCTCTTGGTAGGCGGCTGTTCTTAACTGCCAGCCCCACGTCCGTCTCATTGCCATACATGGCGGCGGTGTCGATAAGCCGGTAGCCGGCTTCCAGAGCGTATTGTACCGCTTTCCGGCATTCCGCTCCCGGCGCGGCTAGATACACTCCCAGACCCAGGTAGGGCATTTCTACCCCATTATTCAATCTGGCTGTACTGGTTATCGTTTTCGTCACCGGAAAGCGCTTCCGAAGCTTTATTAATTAACCCTATTTCCTCGGCGCCAGTACCTTTTCAAAAATCATGACGTGCTGTTGGGGCAAGATGTCCTTGGTCTCGCGCCAGTTGAGCCCTACCGCGGCCATTTCCCTGCGGGCCTGTGCCTCGGTCATCTTGTGCAGGCGGTGGCGCTTGACGGAGGGATCTTCGCCTCGGAATTCGACCAGCACCGCCAGCCCGCCCGGCTTCAATGCCCTCACCACGGCCGTCATCATTTCCCAGGGATGGGAAAATTCATGGTAAGCGTCCACCATCAACACCAGGTTCACCCCCGTCTCCGGGAGGTTAGGATCAACGGCGGTTCCTAACATTGGTATTACGTTCGTCACTCCGCGCTCTTCAATCCGACGCTGGATGACGTCCAGCAGCTCCGGCTGGATATCCACCGCCAGGCAATGGCCCTGGGGCAGCAGCGGACTGATCCGGAAGGCGAAGTAGCCGGTTCCGGCCCCGATGTCCGCTACTATATCGGTTGGCTTCAACGGGAGACTCCTGAGCAGCAGTTCCGGCTGCTCTTCGGCCTCGCGCGTGGGTCGGTCCAGCCACGACGCCCCATGGTGGTTCATAACCCGAGAGATTTCCCGGCCCATGTAGATCTTCCCGGTACCGCCGGGGCTTGGTTGGCGATAGGTGTAAACCTGGGCGGTATCGGTGATCGTGGAGTCGCGTTGGCTGGCAAGCGCTGGCTCGGTAGCGAGTGCCGGCAGCGAGAGTAGCCCCCAACAGCAAATGACAACCGCGCGCCGCATGAGTATCAAGGGCTGAGGTGGCTTCCGGATAGGGATCGAGGTGTTTCGTGGGATCGGGTATGTTGGCTTGCCGGGGAGTCCCATGCCCCAGGGGCCCAGCTGTAGGAGTCCCGCCACCCAGGTTGCGTTTAGCCTCTGGTTAGGAGTGAAAGTGGGCGCTCCTAGATTCGCTCTTGGATGCTCTGATTGGTTCTGAGGAGCTCCTCGTAGTGGCGCTCAACCATCAGCGTCACATTGCTGGTGATTTCTTCCAGCAGGTCGTCACCCCGCTCCATGTATTCCTTGAGAAAATCACTGCGGGATGACAATCCGCGGATATATCTCCAGCCGGGCCATTTCTCATTGCTGCGGGTAAAGCCGTCGTCTTTAAGTTGGGTCTGGAAATCACTGATCAGGGTGGCCGCGGCGGAGATTCCCGGCACCTCGGTCCAGGTTACGCCGCCATAGAGCGGTAGATAGGTGGGGCCGGCATGTTGCTCAACCCGGAACAGGAGATAGAATTGAGGTGTTCGATCAGGGGGCAGAATGCTCATGCCGAAGTAGCCTTTGGCAACGCTGGTCTCGCCGTTGAATTCATCCAGCTCCACACTCCAGCCTTCTTCCGGCAAGTGGCCTTCAACGTTGGCGCGTAGCTTTTCCCAGAACTGGCGATGCAAGTGGTCCTTGGCCTGATCGAAGTACTTCTCAATGTCCAACGCCAGAAGGAAATTCTCCTCCTCCAGAAGGAAATTGATTATTTCGTCTTCATAAGCATTCATCGTATTTCCTCCATCAAATCTTTTGGATTACCTCAAGGTATTGGAGCACGGTTTCACGCAAATGGGGTGCGCTGATGCCGGGTAGGGCCGCTTTCAGCATCCCCGCGATCTGACCGTGATAAGAGGCCGTAAAATAGGTGGTCGGGTCAGCGGTTTCGGACAGCTCGCCGGTAGGCGTCAAGTAGACCAGGGCCTGGCTGGAGTACCATTCGCGATTATCATCCAGCCAGCTGGCATAACGGGCCAGTTGGTCCGCCTGTTCACCGGCATAAATCTTGTTCTCAATGGCGATGAGGTAGCTCAGGGACGGGCAGGATACGACGATATCCAGGGTCCCCTGGCCGATGTACTTGTGGGCTTCGACGAACCAGGTGTGCTGCTCAATATCATCTTCGGGCGCTGGAAAGCCGCTGTGAATCTGGAGCATGGCATTGATGAAGGCGCGCAGGAACAGGTACTTCTGACTGTGCGCCCCCTGAGGATTGAGCAAGTCCGCTAAAAAGGGCGTGTGAACGTCGTCTTCTCGGGCTTCCAGTTGGAGCACCTTGAAAACATTGAAGGACGGTGCGTGCACC
>JBGVTM010000111.1 GCA_041862535.1 Candidatus Neomarinimicrobiota bacterium
ATGGAGATCCCTACACCGGCAATGTCTCGGTGAGCTGGGGCGCGCGGTTGGATACCGTCAAGGCCTTTACAGACTATCCCTATGCACCGTATGACGGACCGGACGGAGACTTCTACATGCCTTACTACGATGGAAATGCCTATGACCATGCGAATGAGATTTTCCGCACCGGTTCGAAGCTGGAGCACAACTTCTCGCTGTCAGGCGGAAGCCAGGATATCACCTATTTCCTGTCCTTCAGCTCCATGGACCATACCGGCGTGATCAAGGGCCCGAATAACTATTACAACCGCAAGACGGCCCGCATCAAAGGCACCTATCATGTGAACCAGAAGCTCAGCATCACCGGCAATATGTCCTACGCGCTTGACGATGGTGCCTTCGTCCAACAGGGCTCGAACGTGAGCGGGCTGTTGCTGGGTGCCTTCCGTACGCCACCCAACTTCAATAATGAAGAGTATCTCACACCAGAAGGCTGGCATCGCTCCTATCGCAATCCGAATCCTACCTCCGAAGCAGGAACTCGGCTGTATGATAATCCCTTCTGGACTATTTACAAAGTGAGAAACCTGACGGAGGTCAGCCGGACCATCGGAAACCTGCAAGTGAATTGGGAGGTCTTGCCTGGCGTGAATGTCAATTATACGCTTGGTGCAGACTTCGCCGAAGACCTCAGACGGACGTTCATGCCTCCAGGGAACTCCACCTGGCCAACTGGCTATATCGATCGCTTTGTGAACAATCGGATGCAGATTGATCACAACCTTTCGGTAAACGCACCGTTCAGCCTGGGACCCGGCATAAGCGGGACGTTATCCTTTGGTCAGGTACTAAACCGTCGGGTGAACAACGACTTCGGCACGGAAGGACATAATGTTGGTACCAGCTTGAACCAGCAGTTACCAAACACCACGGTGTATACGCCTTACGAGTACGAGTGGGCCATTCACACGGCCTCCTCGTTCGGGAATGTCTCGCTGGACCTGATGGATCAGCTCTACCTGAATGCAGGACTCAACCGTGAAGGTTCCACCACGTTCGGTAAGGAGGAAGACGCTCAGATCTGGGCGCTCTTCCCCAGAGGTAGCGCTACCTGGGTCTTCACCAAGATGCTACCTCTACCGGGTATCAACTACGGCAAGCTGCGTCTGGCCTGGGGTCGTGCCGGGAACCAACCCAGCGTCTATTCGACCCTCAGTGGCTATACCAATAACCTCATAATCGATGGCTGGGTGACTGGCCTCAATCCCAACTACGCCGGCTATAGCGGGCTGTATTCCCATTTCCAGAAAGCAGCCGTTGACATCAAGCCGGAGATATCAACTGAGATCGAGTTTGGCATCGACCTGGCCCTGTTCAACAGTCGCCTGGGTCTGGAAGCCACGTACTACAACTCGGAGACCCAGGACGCGATCTTCGGAATCCCGCTGCCCCCGAGTACGGGCTATGCCCAACAGGTCAAAAATGGAGCAGTGATCTCCAATAAGGGACTGGAATTGGTCCTGAGCGGGCGCCTGTTGGACACCAAGGACCTGAAGTGGGATGCCCGGTTCCTCTATGCCAGCAACAAGAGCCGGGTACTCGAACTGCCCGACGCCGAGCACGTGGGACTGGGCGGATTTGTCAGCTGCACGGGTGAATCCTTTGCCCCTGATACCCTGGCCGATGGGTCGGTCAAATACCATCCGGTTGGGACGCTGTACGGGGCTGATTTTGTCCGTTTCGGTCGTGGTACCGTTATTTCGGATCCCGATGGAAATCAGGTCAACATCGACGAAGCCTTCCCTGGTTGGAAAGAGGATGACCTGTTCATCGGCTGGGATGGTTTCCCGTTGCAGGATGGGGCCTTGCACATAATCGGTGATCCCAATCCTGACTGGACCGGCAGCTTCTCCACCGACCTGAGCATCGGGAAGTTCATCACCGTATCCGCTCTGGTAGACATCAAAATGGGTGGCGATGTATGGAACGGCACCAAGGGTGCGCTGTATTTCTTCGGTACCCATGGTGATCAGGTAGAGCGGGCTGCCAGCTGGTGGGACTATGATAACAATACCGGTTACCGCAACACGGGTTACTTCTGGGAAGTGGATGCAAACGGTAAGCCGGTTGGACCAACCATTGACTTCACCGATCCCATGTTCTACAACCGTTATGATTTGGGGGGCGAGGCCGGTAAGCCCTGGGGTCCAGGTGCACCTAACGGTGTCATCCCGGATACCTTGCTCGTTCCGGCAGGTGAAGTCTGGTGGGCCAGCAACCTGGGCAGCGGTTTTACCGGGCCAGGTTCGCAGTTTGTTGAGGATGGATCCTACATCAAACTGCGCGAGGTCGCCGTCGCTTTCCATCTGCCAAATGCCCTGTACTCCGGTCTGGGGATCCGCAATGTGTCGCTACGTCTGAGCGCTCGGAACATCTACACCTGGACCAAGTACACCGGGATTGATCCGGAAACGAACATAAGCGGCGCAGATAACCTGCGCGGCCTGGATTACTTCAATAATCCCCAAACCCTGTCAACCATCGCTACCCTCATGGTAGACTTTTAAGACTTAGGAGGACGAATCATGTCATTTCTAAGAAAGTATCGTTTCGCTGCCGGGGTGGTGATGATGGCCATCCTGGTGGGAGCCTGCACCAGCTGGGTGGAGGATTGGAATGATAACGACCTCTACGAGGATCCCAATCAACCATCAGTGGCAGGCATTAACCAGCTGTTTACAGCCATCCAGGTCTCGGGCTTCTTCTTCCTGGAAGGTCACATAGCCCGGACGGCAGCTATCTGGACCCAACAGATGGCTGGCACCGAGCGTCAGTACGCCCAGCTTGCGCAGTATTCTTACAGCGCGAGTGACTGGGAGAATGAGTTCTACTTCGTGCACGCGGGTGGCGGTCTGGTGGACATCCGGCAGATCATTGAGAAAGCGAACGCGGCTGAGGATAAAGTCTATGCCGGCATCGCCAAGGTGTGGGAAGCGTTGATCATCGGTACTGCGGCCAGTGTCTGGGGTGATCTGCCCTATTCAGAGGCCGTTAATCCAGAAATTCAATACCCACATTATGACGTGCAGGAAGACATCTACGATGCGCTCCAGGTGCTACTGGATGAGGCCATCGAGGATCTCGGCGGCAGCGGCGAAGGACCAGGAGCGAATGACTTCGTCTTTGGCGGCGACGCCGACAAATGGATCGCAGCCGCTCATACCCTCAAGGCCCGTCTGCACATGCACTGGACGGAAGTCGATCCGGCCAATCGCACACTGGCTCTGGCTGAGGCACAGCAGGGCATCAGCTCGATAGATG
>JBGVTM010000112.1 GCA_041862535.1 Candidatus Neomarinimicrobiota bacterium
GGGCGTAGCGACCCTGTCTCACGGTAGAAGCCTCCTTTTTTCAAGGTTGCCGATTTTACCGAATTACTCACACTTCAACTGGAACAAGATCTGGGGAAAAAATCCACAGCACTAATTGGGGCTTGACTCTCTAACTACCTATCTCTTACCTTTACCAGGCCAAAGTTCAAATTAAAATAATAAAGAAGGAGTAATATTAGTGAAAGGAAGATCCTTGCTAATAGCGCTATTATTGTTGATGGGTCTTGTCGCTGTGCCGGTGTCGGGTCAGAGTGATTGGACCCAGGTTACTAATAAATGGGAATTCGTCGAGAACCTCGGAGATACCCTCTCTTGGCCGAATTGGCCTGCAGTGGACAAGAATGATCGAATCTGGATAGCAGACTGGGGCCGTCTATTGGTACGGAACCACGATGGGTCAAACGTCGCTGTCTACGACTCGGTGTACCTTCCCGGGGGAGCGGTGGCGGGTGGTGATACGTTGGTCAGGCTAGACCAACCCCGTGGCATCTGTGCCCTGAACAACGGCAATATCCTCTATGCTAGAAATCCTGGCCATTTCATTTTTGAGCTAGATGCTGATGCTGTTGTACAGACCGACGATACGGTACATATCACGGCCCTCAATCTCCACGTCGCGGAACCCTCTCCCACGAAGCCGACTCAAGACGCCGGGGGTTATATCTACTATGGTTGCGTGTCCGGTGTGAGCCCAATATACATGATAGATCCTGCCGACTTCGCGAATGTGGCGCAGGTTATCGAGCTTCCTGATCCCCCGGGCCTTACTCGCGGTATCGCAGTGAGCGCCGATGGTTCGATGATCATAGTGGGTGACCTCTCTAGTAGTCCTGGTCCCCTATTGATCTATACGTCCACGGACTTCGTCAATTATACGCTTACCGACAGCGTCTTTAAGGATGCCGCCGGCGACACCATATTCCCGACACAGCGCATAACCATGGAATGGGGCCCGGACAGCACCCTGTGGGTCTCGAGCAATGATTACGGCCTTGTAGATACCACCGTTACCAAGATGGTTGTCCTCGACTTCAAGAAGAAGGAGTACATGAACATCTGGTCGGAATGGCCTGGTAGAGGTCCCCGAGGTGTGGCCTTCAGTCATGATGGTCAGTATGCCTACATTGACGACGATGATGCATCCCTGGTGCGTATCTACAGGGATACTACGTGGACTGTTGACGTGGCCGATGCTCCTGAAGGGATCCCCGTCGGGTACGGGCTATATCAGAACTATCCCAACCCCTTCAACCCTACGACTCAAATCGTTTACGAGATTCCTGAGACGGAACTTGTAACCCTCGAGGTCTATAATCTGCTGGGTCACAAAGTCCGCACGCTGGTAGATGGAATACAAACTGTCGGTGCACATATCGTCGTCTGGGATGCAAGAGCAGATAACGGTATGCCAGTCGCTAGCGGTACGTATTTCTACCGGCTGAAGGTCAGCACTGGCTCTATTACCAAGACCATGATATTCATCAAGTAAGTATCAGGTATTGGTAGTCGCTTAATCCAGAGCCCCCCGATCTCTGAGACCGGGGGGCTCTGTTATAAGGATGAATACCAGCGCCGGGTCGTGATTATTTCAGCAGGAGCATCCGGCTGGTCAACATGCGGCCCTCCGTTCTGAGGGCAGCGATATATACCCTGGATGCTGCCACTTCGGCTATCATCGTGTATTATGCCGCTGATGACAGCTTTGAGTATTATTACCCGGACCTCATCAAGCCGCCGATCGCTTACCTCGGTGAGGGCAGAGACTGCTATCTTTACGCCTCTAAACCCACAACTGGAGCACCGAAAATTCTAAAGATAGATGTACGCTTAGAGCGGGTGAAGCAATACAGTGCACCCCATTACAGCCGCCAATAGTTATAGTTGCCTAAGGCATAAAAATTGGGCAAATTGTAAATGATGGCACAGAGCTTGCTTGTGGCAAGAGTCAGTGTCTAAGTATACCGCAAACGACTAACCAAATAAGGAGGAAACCTAGTGAGGAAAGGCTTGTTAATAGCGATTCTCCTGGCCTGCGTTGCAGCGTCCCCCGCTTTGGGGCGAGATTGGACGCCGGTTGAGAGTCCCTGGGAAATCGTCGCAGTGCTGGATTCGGCAGTGTGGCCCCAGTTCGCGGTAGTGGATGCCAACGGCAATATCTGGATCGGTGATTATAGTGGACCGATGGATATTTATGGTCCCGATGGCAACCTGATAGCGGTCTGGGATTCCGTGACGTACAACGATGGTACGACCGATGTGACGGCGGGGTTCAGGGCCTGTAAGGGGATGAACGTTGCCGCGAACGGCAATATACTCTACGGATTGGCGGCTGGTTTAGTCGAGTTGGATGTAAGCGCACTTACAACTACTACCGATACAGTCACTGCCACAGCTGTCCACTTTCACGCAACCTCGGGCTCCCTAACTGGTCCCGCCGTTGATGCAGAAGGCTATATCTACGTTGGGATGGTGGCAGGTACCAACCCGATTACCGTCCTCAATCCGGACTTCTCCGTTTCGCAGACGATAGAGCTGCCTGGAGGAGCGCCCTGGGCCCGGGGGTTGGCAGTGACGAGTGACGCCACTACTATTATCCCGGCTGACCTTGGAGCTGGCCCGGTGTTGAAGATGTGGACCACCACGAACTTCGTCGATTACGAGTACACCGACAGCGTCTACACCGACGTCAACGGGGACACCATCTTCTGGGACCAGAAGGTGTGCCTGCACTGGGGCCCGGACAGCGCGTTGTGGGTATCGGTTGTTGACTACGCCACTACTACGGACTCCCTGCATAACAACGTGACGGTGCTCGACTTTGACAAAGGGGAATACTACCGTGTATATCATCCGGATGCCTTAATCGACACGACCACTACTCCTGACTGGCAAGATACGGAGTATGGCAAGGGCTTCCGCGGCGTGGCGTTCAGCAAGAATGAGGCCGTGGCATACCTGGTAGGTAATGACCAGGGGGCCGTCTATATTTACCGCAACAAGTTGATGGCGGTAGATGAGCGGTCTCCGGGTCTGCCGGATGGGTACCGTCTGGCCCAGAACTATCCCAATCCTTTCAACCCCACGACCCGGATTGTTTACGAGATTCCGGCGGACGAGTTAGTATCTATCGATATCTACAACGTCCTGGGTGAGAAGGTTCGTACCTTGGTGAGTGGTGAAGTAACCGCTGGAGCACATACCGTCATCTGGGATGCTAAGGCAGATAACGGTATGCTGGTCGCCAGCGGTATGTATATCTACCGGCTTAAGACCACCAGAGGCTCCGTTACCAAGACCATGATATTCATCAAGTAAGTGTCAGGTATTGGTAACCTCTTAATCCAGAGCCCCCCGATCCCTGAGACCGGGGGGCTTTGTTATAAGGGTGAATACCAGTGCCGCCTGGTGATTATTTCAGCAGGAGCATCCGCCTGGTCAACATGCGGCCCTCCATTCTGAGGGCATAGATATACACCCCGGATGCAGCCGGGCTTCCCGCCTGGGTGTCTCCCTGCCAGATAACCCGGTGGTCGCCGGCGGGCAGCTCGCCTTTGAGCAGGGTTTTCACGTGCCGCCCCAGAAGATCGTAAATGGTCAGTTCGACGCGTTTGTGCGCCGGCAAGTAGAAGGGAATAGTGGTGACCGCATTGAAGGGATTGGGGTAGTTCGGTGCCAGCGTGAGGGCGTGGGGCAGTGGCGGACCGGCCTCGGCAATGGTAACGATATAGTCCTTCTGCACCACTCGCAGGTCGTCGAAGTAAACATCACCGACCCTCGCGGATGTGCCCCGCTCATGGGTGAGCTGGAAGCTGTCAAAGTAGAGGGTGGCGGGATTGTCCCACCGACCATTGCCGATCCACTCACCAAAACTGCTGGAGTCACTCAGGTCCCATTCCAGCAGCCGCCAGCCGTACCAGTCCAGGGTGATCCATTGAGAGACCTCGTGGAACTCGGCAGCCCCAGGGCGCCCATCATCCAGGCAGAAACGGAACTGGTTGCCGCTGCCGTCGCCGAAGACGAAGCACTGGAGCACATAGCTGCTGTCGAAAGCGATGTCTCGGGGGGCACCGCTCAAGTACTCCCGAAGGAGGAAGGTGGTGTCAACATCCATCCATTCATAGTGCAGCCGGGCGGCGCTGCGCTGGCGTGGAATCGCCGATGGCAGATAAGCGTCAGTTGACATGCTGAAAGTGGTATTGGGGTCCACTATGCCCACTGTTGATCCGCTGTAGCCAGGTCTTTCCCAGTTGCTGCTGGAGAAGAACTTGTCGATGGTCACCTCATTAACGTTCCCTAGATAGGAGGTGACAAAGGTAAGGGAGATGTCGCTTGCCAGGGGATTGCCGACTGAGTCGGTGAGCTCCCGCCGGAGCAGGAGGGCGTAGTTTGCGCCGCGGGCGAAAAAATTCTCCAGGGGTTGCAAGCTAAGAACGGATCTGGCGCGGACGTTGGTGATCTTGTGGTGGCTGGCAATGGGCACCGCGTCCTGGGTGAGCGCCAGGGTTGTATCCGTGATGGAATTGAGATCCAGGTGTTCATCGAAGAGGAAGGTAACCACCTCATCGAACAACAGGCTGTCCCCTGGTGCGCTGATATCCGGGTAGCTGGCCAGGATAACCGGACCGGTGATGTCGCGGGGTTCAGTGACAAACCGCAGCGTGTCGGGATCGCCGCCGATACCGTCACCGTTGCCATCCAGCGGCTTGCCATTGATATCGAGGAGTGATGCGGCCACGGTGAGGGTATAGGTGGTGTCGTACTGTAAATGCTCGGCAAAAAGGATCGTTGCTGTGGTTGCATTCGAGGCCCAGTCGGGTGACCAAAGGACCCTATCGATCGTTACGATCGGGTCGAGTGATATAGCCGGGGCGAAGGTAGTAGTATCAATAGTTTTCGAAAAGGTTAGACTGACAGAGCTGGTCACTGGAATGGTATCCCCTTCTTCGGGAGTTGTAGCGATTATGACCGGTGGGAAGGAGGGGACCGGTTCGGTAGTGACAGTATTGGACAGCATTGACTCGTTCCAGTAGCGATCCAGCATAGTAGCACCGTAACTGTAGGCGCCATTGAAGTCCTGGGTGCCGGTGAAGTGTTCTACAACCGTATAGGCCTCTCTGCCGAAGTGGATGTCGACAATTTTGTTGGTTGCGGTGTCAATGTGGGCCTCCTCGGATCGATAGATGGCGAACCGGCGGGCTCCATCAAGGTCACCAGCTGGCGTGACGGTGAGCTGGTAGGTCAGGGAGTCAATTTCAAGGAGTGCCAGTGACGGTGTGGGTGGTGTCTCTGACACGATCAATTTCGTGGGTCGGACTTTAATCTTGCTTTCGAAGAAGGTGGCACCGGCCTTCCCCCAGTAGTTATGATCGTCCCAGTATCCCGAACTGAAAAACTGGAAGCCGTCCACCCAGGGCACGGTGCGGCAGGCTGCGACGATTTCTTCATGTCGGCTCCAGATATTTTCTCGAGATAGGATATAAGAAGCGGGCCCTACCGAGTACAGGCGGCCGGCGTTGATACCGGGTTGGATATGGTCTTCCCAGTTAGCAGACGGATTATTGCGGAGCATGCCCAGGAAACCGCCGCCATCGGTCCAATGGTAGTGCATGGGCGTAAGTTGCTCAACGTACCCCTCATTGAACCACAGGGCGGCATCTTGGTAGACCGTGCCGTAGCCCTGCCAGCCGCCCCAGTTATAGTTCCCCAGGGCGGCAACCGAAAAGCGCACCCAGGGCTTCACGGCCTGGATGGAGTCATGAAGGGCCTGGACGAACTCGGTGACGCACCAGCGCCACCAGTCCTCCCAGGAAGGAAACGGGCCGCCCCCGATGCTGTCAGGGGGTATCTCGCTGTAAGGATGATCCACATCATAGAGGTATCGATCCTGGGGTGCGGCCACCTTCAACGCTGCCAGCTGAGCAGGGGTTATCAGACCATCGAAAAGTTCCTCTTCCCGGGCACCACCTTTAGCCAGGGGTGCGATGGCGGTGACACTTTGGGTGGTGTATTCGTTCCAGCGGACGTAGTCCAGGTGAAGGCCGTCGATGTCATAGTTACGGACAATCTCCATGGCTACCTCGATCAGGTAGCTGCGCACTGAATCCAATCCTGGGGAAATGGCGTAATTAGCGGGCATGGGATTGTCATAGCCGTCGTGGCAGACCCAATTGGGATGTTTCATGGCCGGGGAGTCTGGGTGAGTGCCACGGGATTCAAAAGTGTTCATCCAGACGTGGAGTTCGAGGCCGCGGGCGTGGGCCTGCTCAACGGCGTAGGCCAGGGGGTCGTAGCCGGGGTCAGTGTAGTCGGCATAATAGCCCCATGGTTCAAAAGAGGAGTTGTAGTAGGCCGTGCCGTTTTGCCGGGCCTGCCATAGAACGGCGTTCATGTGGGCCTGGGTGTGGTTGTCCAGGATTGTCCGTGCCCGGGCCTGATTTTCTGCCACGCTGGCACCAGGGCTGATCAGCTCCCAGGTCACCACCCAGGTGGCCCGAAATTCCTGGTTTTCGTTCTGTGCCAGCATGCCCAGCGGCAGGCACATAAACAAGGTAATGGTAGTAGCTTTTGTCATCATATCAACATCGAGTCCCTTTGTACTAACGAATTACTTCGATGATGGCCGGGGATTGGTGCTTTGGTCTGCACGTCGGCTAAAATTTAAGGCCAACTCAGGGCAAGTGGGGCAGCCGGATCACAACCCTGTCAAATGGGGGCCCTTTCTGTGCGGCGCTTGCGATTATGGTTTCAAAACGCCAACCTGAGGTCAGAGGAGGGGGAAGTAGTCGATTCGTTATCTTGCGAATCATTACAGCAATTAGTAGATTCGATTTCAGAATATTTTCACGTAGTTATCTTTTTCCCTGTGGCAACAACCTATCAAATATGCCGGGCAGAGCTGTCTCCTACCCTAAGAGTGGTGACGTCAAAAGCGACGGGCAGTCCGGCGTAGCTAATTCATGCTAACACAAGCTCATAGGTGCATCTCATGAAGGCATTCAAAGGAATAGTAGCGCTTTTGACCTTTGCCATCGTGGCTGGCAACTTTGCGCTGGGCACGATCCCCCCGCACCCACGTGTCCGTCAGCTGATTGCTGAGGGACGGATCGCACTACCTTATTACCTAGAACATTTTGATGAGATCCGCCGTCGAGGTGTCGGCTCGTCCTGGACGGCACCAGCCTTAACCCGGCAACTCTCTCTGGAACCCTCCGCGGCCGTCAGGTCCCTGGGTCCTGCACGAATTCCGACCGGTTCCTTTAAGGTCTTGCTCATTCTGGTTGACTTTTCCGACAATGAGCAGGAGGTGGCCGCCGCCTACTTCGATACCCTGATATTTCAACAGGCCGCCGGCTCCTTATGGGACTACTACCAGGCGGTCAGTTATGGTGATCTTGACATCATTACTGTTAATCTACCCAGCACCGTTGGCTGGACCCGGGCCCCGCAAACCTATGCCTACTACGTGAATGGCCAGAATGGATTTGGCACCTACCCGCAAAATGCCCAGCGGCTGGTGGAGGATGTGGTTACCGCCGTTGACAGCCTAGTGGACTTCTCTCAGTACGATAACGATGCTGACGGGTATGTGGATGCCCTCTTTATAGCTCATGCCGGCCCGGGGGCCGAATATACCGGCAGCGACTACGATATCTGGTCTCACGCATGGGTTACCTATAATCCCCCTGTTTTGGATGGGGTTACTATCTATCACTACTCGATGGAGCCCGAGTACTGGGCTGCCCCTGGAGATATGACTATCGGGGTCTTCGCTCACGAGATGGGGCACGCCGTCTTTGGTTTGCCGGACCTGTATGATCGGGATGAAGTGGCACCTTCACAAGGTCTGGGTCGCTGGAGCCTGATGGCGGGTGGCAGCTGGAATGGAACCGACGGGGATAGGCCCGCCTTTCCGGACGCCTGGAGCCATTTCCAAATGGGGTATGTCTCGCCGACAAATGTGGATATCAATATAGTAGGTCAGAATATTGCGCATATAGAGTCCAATGCTGAAGCCTACCGCTTGTGGCATAATGGCTCGATAGGGCCTGAGTACTTCCTGATAGAGAACCGCCAGAAGGTTGGTTATGATGAATTCTTGCCCGGTAGCGGCCTGCTGATCTATCACGTGGACGAAGCCGTCACTACGCAGAACGACGAAGAATGGTATCCCGGTTGGACCTCCTACGGGCATTACCTGGTAGCCCTGGAGCAGGCCGACGGGTTATGGGACCTGGAGCGAAAAATGAATCGGGGCGACGCCGGCGATCCCTATCCCGGTACAACCTATAATGCTACCTTCGACGCCGTAAGTACGCCAGATAGCAGGGATTACTTCGGTGGCCAGACCTATGTCGCCGTCCAGAATATTTCCCCCTCGGAGTATTCCATGACGGCTGACCTACAAGTAACCGGCGTGCCGAACATCCTTGTTTCCACTGATATGCTGGACTACGAGCGAGTCTTTGTCGGAACGCTTACAGCTGAGTCGCTGACAGTGTTCAACCGCGGTGCTGACTCTCTCATCGTCAGTGCCATATCCACCGATAATACTGCCTTTGCGCCGGATACAACGGCCTTCGTGCTCTATGCAGACGAAAGTCAGGAGGTGACCGTCACCTTCGCACCGACGACGCCTGCGGTCTATATTGGCACACTGA
>JBGVTM010000113.1 GCA_041862535.1 Candidatus Neomarinimicrobiota bacterium
ATGAATTTGGTTTTGGGGGTGATGCGTGCGGCCAGCTCGTCCACATTCACACTGAAGTAGTTCTCTTCACGGATAGGCAGGGGGACCATCCTGGCGCCCACCCAGTTGATCACCGACTCATAGATGGGGAAGCCGGGGTTAGGGTAGATTACTTCGTCGCCGGGATCGACACAGGCCAGCAGAGAAAAAAAGATTATGGGCTTGCCGCCCGGCGTTACTACCACATTGTCAGGGCCCACTTCCACACCCCTGGTTTTTGTGATCTCTTCGGCGATGGCTTGCCGGAGAAGGGGAAGTCCAGCGGAAGGACCGTAATGGGTATAACCTTCATCCAGGGCCACTTTGGCCGCCTCCTTGATATTCGTCGGGGTGTCGAAGTCGGGTTCGCCGATTTCCAGGTGGATAACACTTTTGCCCTGGGCCTCCAGTTCTTTTGCCCGCACCAGTACTTCGAAAGCGGTTTCCGTGCCTAGACGAACCATACTCGATGCGACTTTCATAGCTCTACTCCTGTAATTAAAGATATGTGTATTGGCTTCAAAGGGAATTAGGATTCTGGGTTTATAGTAAAAGCTTCCGTAGATATTTAATAGGTGGAGAGCCGTGAGATAGCAGTTCTTCGTGGAATTCCCGCAAATCAAATTTCCGGCCACGTAGGGTTTCCACATCAGAGCGCAGCTGCCACATGAGGGTGTTGCCCACAAAGTAGGTTGAGAGCTGGGCTGAAGTGAGCTGGGCCCGCACCCACTTCAATTCCGCTTCCGATTGTTCCTGGAAGGTCTCGTTCTCCATGAGGTTCAGCGCCTCCTGCCGGGTCATGCCCCGGGCATGAATGCCCTGATCGATAATGGCATTGGCGATCACGCGCAGGTACCACTTTTTCTGGACCAGGTCATAGTTTGGATCGCCACCGCCGAGCCCGGCCTGAATCATCATCTTCTCGGAGTAATGGGCCCAGCCTTCCACCATGACCCCGCTGCCAAAGACCGCTCTTAAGATGGACGGATGGCGATTGGCATAATAGAGCTGGACGTAATGTCCTGGCAAGGCCTCGTGAATGCTCAGGATCTTCACCGAGATAGTATTATACTCCCTTAAAAAACTCTCCGCTTTTTCGTCATCCCAGTCTTCGGGGATGGGAGAAACGTTATAGAAGGTCTTCAGCCTTTTTTCGAGGGGACCGGGCGCTTCCAGACCGGCAATGGCAACTCCCCGCTGAAATTCAGGGGTCAATCGAATTTCCAATGGCTGGTTCGGATCGAGGGTGATGATATTATGTCTTTGGAGGTAGTCCTCCAGTTCTTGAATGGTACCGGTGACATTTTCCAGGACCTCATCTCGACTGGCGTGGTCCTGAGCAATTACATCCAGGGCCCAACGGATGACTTCCAGGCTGTCGGCATGGGTTGTAGGGGCGGCCGCGGGATGGGCCTGGCTGTATCGTGGCCAGGCCAGGGCAAACATCTCTCGTTGGGTTTTGGCCAGCTCCATCCAGGCACTGCTAAGGATTTCTTCAGGCGTGATGTCCTCATCCAGAGTCAAGGCCAGCTTCCGGTAGTATAGCTCCGGCCCCAGGCGGAAGTCTCTTTCAGCCCGGGGAAGGAGCTCCTCCTCCAGCCACCTCCGGAAGTCCTCCAGGGCAGCTGTGGCGCTGGCGCTGGCTCGGCGCAAGGCCTGCTCCTGATCGGTCTCAAGCTCCGGCAGCAGGGTATACAGTTCTCGGGAGACCAGATTAATGGCACCCTGTATCTGACGGATAGCTGTCTGGGTGTGGACCTGGCTGGCGACTTGAAGATTAGCGCGGGCTTCGTCCAGGACCCGGGGGACGTCATTCAGGCGGCTTATCAGGCTGGGGAGTCGTTCCTCCACCGGTGCGAATTCCTGCGAAGCCAGTAGCAGGATGCCGAATCCCACTTCCTGAGCCACTTCTATGGGATTCCAGGTAAACTCACGCAGCTCGGTAAGCTCAAATAAGAGCCGCTCCAGGGATTGCTGGAAGATGTGGAAGTCGATTTCCTCCTGCAGGGAGAGGGTAGCGGGGTCGATCTGGCTGAGGCGTACCTGGAATTGACGCACCTGGGTGGTAGCATCATTCAAGGCTTCCGGGGTCCGCCGGGCATATTGTCCATCATGGTCATGAACGCCAATCCAGGTGGCACTGACCGGGAACGTGCTGAAATACCAGTCCAGATACTCATCCACCAGGCTGTTAAAGAACTGGCGGGAGGGGTTGCACGCAAGAAGAAGCAAGGCAATGAGAAAGATAGTCGGCGATTTCATCAAAGTCCTCTTAATTGAGGCGCACTAAAAGTATAATGATTTATCATATTAAATTTACATTCCGCTGAGGCTATCTGGCTAGCATAGCCAGCAGGCTACTCATCCCAGTTGCCCAATCGGCACTTTTCCGGTAGCTTTGCAGCCTGAATCCGTGTCGAATATTACCCGTGAGGGAGAAATCGGCACCGAAATACCTTATCTATGAGAAAGTTTATAAAGCTCAAGCTACACTGGCAGATCTTCATTGCCATGATCCTTGGGGCGTCCGTAGCGGCGATTTTTGGAGAGGCCGTACTCCCATTGGCCGGTCCCCTGGCTGATATCTTTTTGCGTCTGTTGCAGATGGTAATCGTACCCCTGATTTTCACTTCCATTGTTTCCGGGATTGCGGGCATCGGAGATTCCCGGAGTCTCGGTCGCCTGGGTGCCAAAACCTTCGGCTATTATATCATGACCAGCACGCTTGCCATCCTCGTAGGATTATCTCTTACCAACCTGATCCAGCCGGGTATCGGTGTGGTCCTTGATCAGGAACAGAAGATCTCTCCAGAGGATCTGGAGCGTCCAGGCTCAGTAGTGGATGTCCTCATGCGCATCATACCGCTCAACCCGGTGCGAGCCGCTGCTGAAGGCGATATCCTGGGGATCATTTTCTTCGCCATCGTCTTCGGTTTTGCCATCACCCAGATACCGGAAAAGCAGCGTGGTACGCTCCTTGGTTTTTTTGACACGGCCTTTGAAGCAATGATGAAGCTCACGCGAGCAGTGATCCGTCTGGCACCAATCGGTGTGTTTGGACTCATCAGCCGGGCCATATCCACCATGGGGTACGATGTCTTCGCCGCCGTGGGCAAATACATGCTTACCATCGGCCTGGGGCTTTCGATCCACTTTCTCATCGTGCTGCCCGCACTGTTTTTTCTGTTAACCAGGCGCAATCCGCTGGATCATTACCGCGCTATGGCATCGGCGATGGCTTTTGCCTTTTCCGCCAGCTCCTCGTCGGCTACACTGCCCCTCACGCTGGAGGCGGTGGAGAAAAATGCCGGGGTCTCCAACAAAATATCCAGTTTCGTCCTGCCCATGGGTGCTACCATCAATATGGATGGCACTGCGCTTTACGAATGCGCCGGGGTGCTGTTTATCGCCCAGGCTCTGGGAGTGGGGCTTGACTTCGGGCAGCAGGTGATGGTGGTTATTACGGCCCTTTTGGCTTCCATCGGGGCCGCAGGGGTGCCTTCAGCGGGACTGGTCATGATCTTTATTGTGCTTCAAGCGGTCAACCTTACTACTCCGGCAGCCTACGCTTTAGTAGGGCTGATGCTGGCGGTGGATCGGCCGCTTGACATGTACCGCACGATGGTGAACATCACTAGCGATTCCATCGGCGCGGCGGTAATCGCTCACTCGGAAGGAGAAGAGCTCACTTATCCCATGGCGATGGAAGCAGAGACGGCGTAGCGCCCCTCGTATCTCAGGCTGGATTCTCGAATATCTTGACGATTGCTGTTAGATCGCGTAAGTTGTCAACGGCTCTTTCAAAGACTTTGCCCGTGGACTGACCGGTAACTCAGATCCGTCAATCTTACTCAGTAGGGCGCCATATTCGGTTAACGCAGTGCAGGCCTTTCCCGATCATTCGGGATGAAGGAAGCCTGCTTTAGTTGAGAGGCACCCATCGTTCCTATCAGAACGGGATCTGGAGTGCCCGTTGGTTCGCGGGCATTTTTATATATTAACCCGCCGGATAAACCGACCCTGTACGATCATTGCGGCTGAACGTCCGCGTGAATTCGCTCCTTGATGAATTGAATCACCTTCCTGGGTCCCCAGACAGTGAGGACGGTTTCATCCCCTTCGAAGGTCCGGTGCTTTACCTCCAGCAGCTGGTAGACGGAGCTGATTAACTTAGACTGCCGGGAAGCGATTCGTAACTGGCAGAGGTCAAAATCCCGGGTACAGGCCTGGAGGATAGCCGCCTCCAGCTTATCCAGGCGTAGCCGCTGCTTGGCCGACACCACCACGGCCCCGGGGAACTGACGTTGCAACCGTGCGACGGCGCCCGCATCGTTGATGGCGTCCAGCTTGTTCAGCACGATCACACTGGGTTTGTCGTTCAGCCCGAGATCGGCCAGCACCTCGTTCACTGTGCTCAGATGATCCACCGCCTGGGGTGAGGTGGCATCGATGACCTTGAGCAGTAGATCGGCTTCGGTCACTTCGGCCAGGGTGGATCGGAAGGAAGCGATGAGATGGTGGGGCAGCTTACGGATGAAGCCTACCGTGTCGCTGAGCAGAATGCTGTGGTTCTCATCAAGGTACAGTTTGCGGGTGGTAGTATCGAGAGTGGCGAATAGGCGATCCTCCACAAACACCCCGGCGTCGGTGAGGGCGTTCATCAGGGTTGACTTGCCGCCGTTGGTGTAGCCTACCAGGGCCGCCCGGAAAGTCTCCCGCCGTCGCAGACTCTGCACGGCACGCTCGGCGGCAATATGCTTCAACTCGTCCTTGAGCTTCTTGATGCGGGATCGGATAAGTCGGCGGTCCACCTCGATCTGGGCTTCACCGGGACCACTGCGGGTGCCGATGCCGCCCATCTGCCGCTCCAGATGGGTCCACTGCCGGGTCAGCCGGGGCAGCAGATACTGCAGCTGGGCCAACTCCACCTGGGTTTGGGCTTCCCGGGTTTGGGCATGTTTGGCAAATATGTCGATAATCAGTCCACTGCGGTCAATAACCTTGATGCTGTTCCCGGCCACGTGCTGGAGGTTTTTCTGTTGTGATGGTGATAAGTCGTCATCGAAGATAATGACTCCGCATTCCAGCTCGTGAGCCTGCCGCATGAGAGATTCGGCCTTACCCTTACCGATGAAGGTGGCCGCATCGGGTCGCTCCCGCCGCTGAACCACATGTCCGACTATTTCACCGCCCGCGGTTTCGGTTAGCAGACGGAGCTCATTCAGGTGCTCAGCTACTGTCTGGGACGACGTATTGCCCCAGTGCACGCCAACCAGAATGGCATTTTCTTTAGGTGAGTTCCGGCTGGGCGGATCGTCTGGAGGAACGGTATACATTGCTAAGAATCATTTCCAGGATCAGTAGGAGGATCAGCAGGTAGAGCAATGGTCGCCACAGTTCCTGGCCGAAGCGGGCCTGCTGAATCCAATCTGCCGCGGACTCGCCTTCCGGTATGATAAACGCCCGGCCCGGATCGAACAGGCTCATCAGCGCCGACCGGCTGAGAGTGCCATTGGTGAGTTCCGTATCGGTAATATTGACCCGGAACTGGATTTCTGCCGCGGGGGCGGGTCTGGTGCCCGGTTGACCGCGGCTGTGAGCGGAAAGGATGTATATTCCCGGCATATGGAGATTCTGCAGGGGGACCGTACGAGTACGGATGACAGGCACGATGTGAGTGGTCGTCCCGCTGGGTGCTGTCAGGGTCATTGACTGGGTAGCCTGGCGCGGGGTGACGGTCAGGACCGGGAGATCTCCCACTCGTACATCAGCCAGCACGGAACTTGCAGGCCGCCAGTAAATCAGGTGGTGCCAGAGGGGAATGAAGCTGCCCTTCAACGGCAGATTGGTCCATTGCAGATGGAAAGCTAACGCAAAAAGGAAAATGGTCCCACTGTCGTAGGAAGAGCGCGTTAGTACTGGTTTGTGCTCATCAGCCCAGAGGACGACCTCGTCGGTGCCTCGGGGGTAAACGGGATATAGGCGCGATACCTGGGGGAGCTCGTCCAGCTCCGCTTCGCGCTGGAACACCTTATTGAGGATGGAGGTTTCCAGTGCCTTCCGATCCAGTGCGAGTGGTGAATCGAATACCTGTGGAGTCGGCTCCAGCGCCGGAAGTCCATATTGGTTCTGGAGCACAGCCACGGCGAGGCCGCTTTCCTCCTCGGGCCCGGGGATTACAAAAAGTGTACCGCCAGACTTCAAAAATTCTCCTACCTGCCGCAGCTGGAGACGCGGGAGCTCCTTCAGGCTATTCAGGATCACAACCTCCAGGTCCTGGGGTGTCCAGGCAAAGTCGGAAGGGTTGCACACGCGCAGTTGAATATTTGGCGTCTCACCAGCCAGGGAGTGCAGGGCCAAAAGGGAAAAGGAGGGGTCCAGATCAGGCGGTTCGATAAGGAGAATCCTTACCATGGGAGGGATGTAGGTGTGGAAATAGAAGCGATTATCGCCGGGACGCTCGTCCCGGTCAATTTCCACATAGCCGTGCTGGTGTCCTGGTTCAGTTGGTGCAACCTGGAACTTGACCGTTCTCCGCTCGCCAGGCCTCAGATCAACAACCAACTGCCCCGAGCGCACGTCGTTTAGTACCACCTGAACCGGAATCTTACTGCGAGGTTCGCTGCCGGAGTTAAGTAAGGTTGCGGTCACTTCCATGAGCTTGCCGGCTAGTGGAATAGCTGTCTCCACCTCTGCCCGTGTGACAGTCACATTATGCTCAAGGTGGGGGGTGGGCACGAGGAAGAAATGCCAGTCTTGCCAGGTAGTGGTGTCACTTCCGAGGAGCCGCAATGCCTGTTGTTGGTGGCTTTGAAAATCGCTGATGAGAAAGAGCTCCCGGTTGGCATACAGATTCGCGGCTTCCTTAAAGGTGTTAGCACTGAGGGAATCCAGAGCCGCCGCGAGGTTATCTTGATGATAGGTGGGCGTGCATAAGCCGGCGATTTCGTCTACTACCGGCAGATCCGCGACCGGTCCTTCATAAATGGTCTTGGCATCGGAGGACCGCATGATGACAACCCGACCGCGACTACTCTGGTCGGCCAGGATTTCATAGAGGGATTCCAGCGCTGCCGTGGTGCGCGCCGTTTTACCTCCGGCATGGGCCCGGGCGGTCTGCGGCGCTTCACCGCTCAGGCTGAATGAATCGTCGATGATTACCACTGAAAGGGTGGAGGCACTATCGCCTATCCAGCCGTGGAAATATCCTTTCACTACCGGCCGGGCAAGCAGGAGGACCAGAACCAGCAGCAAGAGAGTACGCAGGAAGACGATCAGCCATTGATGCCAGCGCAAACGGCGGATGGACTCGTGTTCCATCCTGCGCAGGAAATGCAGGGTGCTGAAGTCCACTACTCGGGGGTTGCTCTTGCTGATCAGGTGTATGATCAGAGGAAGTGCGGCAGCTGGCAGAGCCCAGAGTACCTGGGGGATAAGGAAACTCATAGCCCGGCGGCCGTAAGGAGCGTCATAGCTCCCCCTGATAATACGGGAATAGCGGTGTTATCGTTCACTAATGGCCAGGGAATGAGTTCCGCCAGGGCGGCAGTGGCAGCCCCAGCCAGGGTCACCGGCCACGTTAGATCGGCTAGCAGGGCCAGGAGCAGGCAGGTAAGGAAACAGGCCAGGGTCCCTTCCAGGGATTTGTCGCCAATGCGTATGCGGCCATAGCGCTGCCCCACCAGTGACGCAGCGGTGTCTCCGATGCTCATAAAAAGCATCGAAAGAATAGCGATCGTGGGCGTGAATAGGATAGCTGCGACAAGAGCGCCGATGAAGACATAAGTGGCGCCGGTGGGGCGACGCTCTTCGGACGGGCGCGTGACCGAGCCTAAAAAGCGTTGATACAGGGCTCGGCCCCAGGTGCTGTTCATCCTGGCCGCCTCGATGGCGAGCATGAGGACGGTCAACACGATCAAGGCCACAATGGCCGCATCCCGCCCTATGATCCAGTATCCCAGTGGTAGAACACTGGAACCCAGGTGGATGAGCTTGCGTCCGCCCTCATTACTCGCTGGCAGTACAGTCATCCCTGGAGCTCTTGGAATCGTTGTGCGATGTCGGGGGCGTCAAAAAGGGCCGAGCCGATTACGGCGATATCGATCCCCGTGGCAAACACCCGCTCAATAGTGCTCGGATTGAGGCCCCCATCCACGGCAATAAGATAGGCGTGATCCTTCCTCGCGGCAACAGCCTTACGCATGTTTTCCAGGGTACTCTCCATAAATACTTGCCCCCCAAAGCCGGGAAATACCGACATAATCAGCAGATAATCGAAATTGGCCAGGTAGGGTTTGAGGATGTCAAAGTCGGCGTCCGGATTGATGGCGACACCGGGGGACGCCCCCAACTCTCGGATGGTGGTCAGGTCGCGCTTGAGATCCTCGCTGGCCTCGGCGTGCACAATCACCGTGTCGGAACCGGCCTCTACAAATTGCTTGAGGTAACGGTGGGGCTTTTCAATCATCAGGTGGGTGTCCAAATAGATGGAAGTCAATCGGCGGACGGCTGCTATAATGAGGGGTCCGAAAGTGAGATTGGGTACGAAATGGCCGTCCATTACGTCCAGGTGGAGGCGGGTGGCACCGGCATCCTCCACCAGGCGGATTTGGTCACCCAGGCGGGCAAAGTCGGCACTGAGTAGACTGGGTGAAATGATGCGCGTACTCATTCTTTTTCCTTATCGTAGGTACTCACCGTCAGGTTGATGGCCCGTTTAACTTTCAGCACACTGCCCCCGGCAATACTTTGATCGACAATAGTGTTGGGCAGCAGGTTCGGCGCATAAATATATCTCACGTGGCCGATTTCAAGGCCGGCGTCGAGGATTTCGCGCCGACCGGCCTGGAAGCCCATGCCGATTACACTGGGGACATAGTAGGAGAGTGGTGCCTCGCCCATACTGACCATGAGCGAGATACTTGAGCCACGACGAAGCAGATTGCCGCCCCGGGGTGACTGCCAGGTGACGACACCGGCAGGATAGTCGTCGCTGTAGGCGGTGTGGACGGTATCGATGACCAGCCCGGCCCGGGCCACCTCTATCTCGGCTGCTCGCAGGGTTTTATCTACCAGGCTGGGAACCTCTACCATCTTTTCCTCTTCAGTCACTGTGAGTTGAATAATCCGTCCCTTTTTTACCCGCGAATAGGCCTTGGGAAACATCTCGAAAACCTGGTTGGGAGGGTATTCCTGGGTGTGGGCCACGTGTGCCTTTTCTACCCGGAATCCCTCCTCTTTAAGTGTTTCAACGGCTTCGGGATAGGGCAGACCCACGACGTTAGGCAGATAGCGGACCTGCCCTTGGTAGACATACGCAGGCATAATGACCTGGTCCAGCAGGACGGTGAAGATAATAGCCAGCACCGCCAAAGCTGTCAGATACTGGATGATCACTTTGGCTTTCATTGCACCCGCAGGCGGACAGCGAAAAGGCCGTCCACTTGGTGATCGGGGGGAAAAGTGCTGAGGGCGCCGTCCCGGTCTAGCCACTCCCGGGGGACACTTTCGGGCATTGGTACGATATAGAACTCAGGATGGTCGCGTTGGAAGGCATGGACAAGCTCCCAATTCTCCTCGGGCTCCAGTGAACAGGTGGCATAGATCAGGGTACCTTCGGGCGGCAAGTGGTGAGCGGCGTGTACCAGGAGGGACATCTGGAGGGTGGTCATTTCCGCCAGGTGTTCAGGCTGCCGCCGCCAGCGCAGATCGGCCCGCCGTGCCAGTACTCCGGTACCGCTGCAGGGAACGTCTATCAATAGCTTGTCTGCCTTAGGGAGGGCCTGGGTAGTAGCGTCACCGGGGTAAAGGTCTACGTTCTCCAGGCGCAGGCGGTTGAGGGTGCTGTTGATCTGGCGCACGCGGTCGGGGTCTATCTCATAGGCGAGGATTCGCCCTTCCGGTCCCACGCAGTCAGCCAGGGCGGCGGTTTTGCCGCCCGGTCCGGCGCAGAGGTCGATAATGACTTCGCCGGGTTGAGGATCCACCGCCCTGACGACGGCTCCTGAGGAGGGATCCTGCACGATAAAGAGACCCTCATTTAGCACTTCCGGTTCCAGCAGCGGGGCGGGGGAGGGCACGGCGGTGAGGGATTCTTCCAGAATCGGGTGCCGTTGCAGGGAAATCTTTTTTGCCGCCGCCAGGTCGGCCAAACGCTTCTGTTGGGCTTCGTCTTTGCGTTGTCGGAACCAGACCGCAGGTCGGCGGTTGTTCCATTCCATGAGGGCAATGGTCTTTTCCCGCCCCCACCGGTCCAGCCAGCGTTCCACCAGCCACTTTGGATGGCTATAGGCAAGGGCCAGTTCCCCCACCGAGGCATCCATGGGCGGCGTGGTGATGGGCGGCTGGCGAGTCAGCTCTCTAAGTACCCCGTTGATGAGACCAGCTGCTCGGGTAAGGTTAACCGCGCGAGCCAATTCAACGGTGGTGCTCAAGGCGGCATGGGGCGGCACGCTGTCCATATACCGCAGCTGGTAGGCCCCCAGGCGCAGGAGCTGTCTCACGTCTTTTTCCATGTGGGCATACCGACCCCGGTAACAGGCGGCCAGATCGGAATCCAGGCGTCCCTGCATACGGGTGGTACCTAGAACCAGCTCGGTGATAAAGCGGCGTTCCTGATTTGTCAGAGTAGTGCCAGCGAGAGCATTGTGCAACACGTCGTTAATCCGGCCGCCTTGCTCCGCCTGAACGAGCACCTGAAACGCGGTTTTCCGGGCCTCGTCTATCATGGTATGAGTTGTCATCAGTTGTCTAGCCGAGAACCTTTCCCGGCTCAAGGTGGGTGCCTCGTAGAAACTCGTTCACCGTCATCCGCTGCCGTCCTTCTAATTGTAGCTCGGCGACTTCCAGCACTCCCTCGCTCGTGCCCACCTGCAGCCGACCCTGGCTTACGCCGAGTACCTCCCCCGGTTCCCCCTGGCCGGGCACAGCTAAGGCTTTGAATAGTTTCAAACGGTGCCCATCCAAGAAGGTAACGGCACCCGGCCCGGGGGAAAAGGCCCTGATCTGGTTGGTGATCACTGCCGCCGGACGATCCCAACGGATTAGCAAGTCCGCCGGGGTGATTTTTGGCGCTCGGGGTAGTTCGCCGGTCATCAATTCCGCCTGGGGACGGGGCTGGATCTTCCCTGCCTCCAGGCTGTCCAGAGTCTCTACCAGGATATCGGCGCCTATGGTAGCCAGCCGCTCGGCCAGGGAACCGTAGTCATCATCGGGCTGGATGGGGTGCTCGTGCTGGAGCAGGATGTCACCGGCGTCGATCTGAGACGTCAAGGTAATGGTTGTCACGCCGGTAATGGTCTCGCCGGCTAGCAGACAGTGCTGAATTGGTGCTGCACCCCGGTACTTGGGTAGCAGGGAAGGGTGGAGGTTTACAGCGCCCCGGGGAGGAATTAACAGCAAGGCATCGGGTAGAATCCGAAAGGCCACCACCACAAACAGATCGGCGGCCATGTCGGCCAGATAGGATTGGAAGCGATCCTCCTTGAGGCTGGCGGGTTGCAGGACGGGATATCCCAGGTTTTCCGCCAGACGTTTAACCGGTGGGGATTGTAGCTTGCGGCCGCGGCCGGCTGGCTTGTCCGGGCCAGTGACCACGGCCACCACCTGGTGGGAAGATTGGTGCAGTTTTATCAGGGAGGGGTTGGCGAATTCCGGGGTCCCCATATAGACCAGGCGCATGGAAACCCCGCTAGCCTTTAGAGGGTGATACCAGTAGTCGGCGCTCCCATCTCAGCGATTTCAGCCAGCCGCTTTTCTAGCATGGCATGCTTGGCGGGGGTCAGGTGATCAGTGTAAAAGATCCCGTTCAGATGATCCACCTCGTGCTGAATAACTCGGCCCAGCAGCCCGTCAAACCATTCCTCATACGTTTCCCCGGTCTCGTCCTGGAAACGGACACGAACCTTTTCTGGCCGGGTGATGGTGGCCCTGATTTTGGGGATACTCAGGCAGCCCTCCTCCATTTCGAAGCTTCCGGTGGACTCCAATATCTCGGGATTGATCAAAACGCGGGGACCCTTGTCCTCTTCCGTGTGGCTGATGTCGACGACGGCAAAATTAAGGTCCAGTCCTACTTGGTTGGCCGCTAAGCCCATGCCCTCCTCGGCGTACATGGTTGCTAACATATCATCCACCATGTCGTGGACTTTTCGGGGATCGGCCACAAACACGAGGCGCTTGCGTAGAAGCGGATCGCCGTATTTCACGATGGGCAGGACCGCCATCAATCACCCTTGGGCGTTTCGACTTGATCGGTGGCCAGCCCTACGATATAGGCCCTGGCAACGGTGATCTTATTCCCCTTGCCAACGTCCAGCAGTACCTGGCTGCCGTCCTTGCCTTTAAAGGCTTCGATTTTCCCATAAATGCCGCCCCGCGTGAGTACCTGATCGCCTTTCTGCAAAGTGCTGAGCATTTGCCGCTGTTGTTTCTGGCGCCTCATCTGGGGCCGGATAAGCAGGAAATAGATAATGGCGAACATCAGGATCATGGGCAGGAAAGCGAGCATCCCGCCGCCCGATCCCTCACCACCCGGTTGACTTAAGCCGTATAAGACGTCCAAAACATCTCCTTGATTTTAATTTTAAAATTTACCATGACCTTTCTGCATTAACAACGTCAGGTAAGCCGCTCCGCAGGTGGCTGCCGCCATGCTTTCCGCTATAATAAGCAATTAGAAATAACACGCCACAGTAAGATACTGCCATTTACCGGGTCGGTTCCAATGGGGTATCAATCCCTGTTGGGCGGCGGGATTATATCGTCACCGTCATCCTCCGGCGGGTGTCCTTTCTTGCGGCCCAGGCCCCGCACGGACTTGGACACCAGGGACTTGAGCGTGTCGTAGGTAGCGGCCGGCATGCGCTTGAGGTTGTCTCTGGCCGCCTCCCAGATAGTCCGCGATAGAGAACCGGAAGCTGTGCCCACCAGTCGCGAAAGCCGCTCCAGGGCCTCCCGGTTAGCTGCCTGACGCTCGGCAGCTGGTTCAAACGGGCCTCCTTCCAGGCGGCGGTGGAAATACCTCCGTACCAGGAGGCTTGTCCGGAATATAGCCAGAGCATTGGCCGAGCCCTGGATAACGGCGTCAGCGATGATAAGGGAAACCAGGTTGGCCCCCGGAATGGCCCCTACTACCGAGGCTCCCACGATCGCAGGGCCAATCTGGGCACCTAGATTCACCTCTTGCTTGTTGCTGGGTCTCAAGGTGGCCTGAGTAATGGCAATATATAACGGCAAACGCACCCGGATACTGGCCCACGGGTAATACAGCCTTGCCAAACGACGCACGATCCGCAGCTGGGCATTTAACACTACCAGAGCATCCATGTGCCCCGACTGGGAGATGGCTGTGTGGAAGAAGATTGTCTCGGCGGTGGCGGTGATCATGGTAGCGGTTTGCTCATCAAGGCGCTGATAGATTGCCTTCAGCAGAGCTGCGTCTTCACCCGGAAGACTATTCAGGTCAGTAACCGGATGCCGCCTGTGCCGGCTGGCCAGGTGTGCCAGATAGCGTTGATGCCTCCGGCTGCCGGGTGCTGGAAGCTCGGATCGCCACCCGGCGGTCCTCACAACCAATCCGGTCAACAGCGTTGCCGCGAGGAGAGCAACTGCCAGGATCAAGCCCACCAGCCAGCCCGCTACCGGGTGGAGCCGGGCAGCCAGCAGTATCAAGGAGATACCTTCCCCGAGGACAATTAAAACGAACAAAAATAATAATATAAGGCTTACAGCAATGAGCGCGCGCTTTAGGGAGGACGTGGTCAAGGGTCGGGTGTTTCGCTATCCGGTTAAAAGTAAGAGTGGTAACGGCATTCCGGGATCAGGCGACGGGGGGCTCAGCATGGAGCACTGATTTCAGTTGGTCATCCCTTACAGACCGGGCAAATGCAGTGAACTCATCCAGTAGGTCGGCTATCTGCTCGTTGGTTTTGCATTCCATAAGCGCTTTGCGCCATTTCACTGCCCCCTGGAAGCCCCTTAGGTACCAGTTGAAGTGCTTCTTGGTATAGTTCACCGTTGCTCTCTCGGACTTGTCGGCCTGCAGGAGCTCGAAATGGTCCCGGCAGACCCGGGCAATGTCGAAAATGGTGACGGATGTAGCTGGCCGGCCGTCCATGAGTTCACCGATCTGCTGGAAGATCCAGGGGCGGCCCAGAGCGCCCCGGGCCACCATGACGGCATCGCAGCCGGTCGCTTCGAACATACGCAGGGCCGACTCAGCGCTGTGGATGTCGCCGCTGCCGATGACCGGGATCGAGACCCGCTCCTTCACGGCCTTGATGAGGGACCAGTCGGCCGGGCCCGTTAGCTGCTGCCTGGTGGTGCGAGGGTGGAGGGCGATAGCGGCGCCACCGGCCTCCTCTATAAAGGTGGCGGCTTCCAGGGCCACGATGGAATCCTGGTCCCAACCGGATCGCATCTTCACTGTCACGGGAAGGTGAGGAACCGCCTGCACCGCGGCCTGCACGACCTCCAGCATGAGGCCCAGGTCCCGCAGCAGGGCCGCGCCGGCCCCCTTTCGGGTCACCTTGGGCACCGGGCAGCCGAAGTTCAGGTCGAGAAGATCAGGCTGGAACCGTTCAGCCAGATTGGCAGCCGATTCGGCGATAACCTCTGGTGTCTCTCCGAACAGCTGGATGCCGATGGGCCGCTCGTCGGGGGCGAATTTTACTAACTCCAGGGTCTTGGCGCTTTCCCGGATGACCCCGTTGGCGCTGACAAGCTCGGTATAGACCAGCCCCACCCCGTACCGGCGGCACAGGACCCGAAATGAACGGTCCGTGATCCCGGCCATCGGGGCCAGGAAAATGGGATGCTCGATAGTGAGGCTGCCGATATGCATAGCCTTAATATTTGCTCTTCCTCATTTCATGAAGACGTTTATCAATGTCTTCATATCGCTCATTGAAAAAATATTCACTACCGAGTGCATTCGGGTGATATCTTGTTGGCGGTATTCGTTCACTTGGATTCTGTTTAAGGTAATTCCAAGTATTGAAATTCTCATATTCGATTTATGAATTCGAATTCCAATTCAATCTACAATTTTCAATCGTCAATTGACAATACCCCCAATGCCCCAAAGAACTC
>JBGVTM010000114.1 GCA_041862535.1 Candidatus Neomarinimicrobiota bacterium
CACGGTGACCGATGCATCCCAGTACAGTTTCCTCGCCTGGGATGCGTGGAAGGATGACGGGGTCGTGGTCTACTTGAATGGGACCGAGGTTCTGAGGGGCAACATGCCTACCGGCACGATTAGCTATGACTCGTATGCCGTGGGCAGCGAACACTCTCATGTAACCCTGGAGACCGATGCGAGCCTGCTGGTGGACGGGGAAAACGTCGTCGCGGTCTCTCTGCACAACAAGGACTCAGACGTCACCGGCGACCGAAGCCTGGATCTACACCTGGTTGGAAAGCGAGTTGTGTTGTCTGTGGATTCCGATCCGGGTGGGCTAACGCCCCAGGCCTATCGCCTCTTCCAGAACTATCCGAATCCCTTCAATCCAGCGACCACTATTCGTTACTCTATCAGCAGGGGAGGCTATGTAAATCTGTCGCTCTATGACCTGACCGGACGCTTGGTAAATACGCTTGTCTCTGAACAACGCACCCCTGGAGAGCACGCTGTCCGGTGGAATGGAATCAACGCCAGTGGTAGAGCCGTCAGTAGTGGTATTTACCTGTACAGGCTGGAGGTAAACGGCGTTGTCCTTACGCGGCGCATGGTCTTCATCAAATAACCTGAATCCGGTTACCAGCGGGCCTCAACTGCCTGGGGCCCGCTGGAACTACCCTTCGATGAACAAGCTATATATACTCTGTGCATTGATTTTCTTTGCGACCAGCGCTGCCAGCCAGTCTACCCGCCAGGTCACGTTTGTCCTCAATACCGCCACCGTCGATAACTACACCGACTCAACTGTGACCGGCTTCGTGACGGGAGATTATGATGACTGGAACGACTGGAACGATACCCTCTCGATCGTTGGGGACTATAGTAGCCGTACTATGCCTCTCACCGGGGACTCGACCTACAAATACAGGTTCGTGTATAAGGATCTTGCCGGTAATGCGCATTGGGAAAGTGTACCTGATCGTATCATTACCGTTCTGAATAACACTACGGTATTTCATTATTGGAATGACCTGGCGCCTTTCACGCCCACCGACGAGATCGATATATGGTTCCGCGTGAATATGGCTTCGAAGCCGTTGGGCTTTGATCCTGAGGAAGCCGTTGTCGCCGTTCGTGGTGATACGCCTCCGCTGGGCTGGGATTGTAATACGGTCTTGAGCCGCGAGAATGATGGGTTGTACTACTCCGGCCTGGTATCATTTCCTTCCAATCTGGCGGTGGGAGATACGATTCAATACAAGTTTGCGTTCGAACAAAATGATACCCTGCATTATGAAAGCCCCCAGGCTGATATTATTAAACCGGACAATAACCGCTATTTTATAATCGGCAATGATACCACGCTGGCATTCAGGTACTTTAGTGATCAGGCACCAGCTGGCAACCTGCCGGTCACCGCGCACGTCTGCTGGGCAGTTGACATGAGCGTGTATGAAGAGCTGGGCATTTTCAGTGTACCCAGGGAGGATACTATGCAGGTCCGGGGCGGATTCAATGGGTGGGGAAATGAACCGCTGCCGGACCGATCCAATCTGAATATGCGCCGTATCGAGGGAACAACCATCTATCAACTTATCACTCCCATCGTGAATTTTCCCGGTTTTATCGACAAATATAAATATTACATAAAGTTCAGTGCAGCGTCATTGGCTCTCATCCGGTCCCAAAACCCTTACTTCTATACTGATATGGGTTACGAGAATCCGCCCATAAAAGGGGGTGGTGACCGCGCTTTCATCTTTAATGGTGACGAAGATAATGTCCAGCAAATTGGCCTGGAGTATTATAACGGCCTGCCACCTGAAGGTGTTATCCCTGACGGAAAAACCATCACCCTGACCCACAGCGTATACATGGGAGAAGTGATCCAAGATGGCCTGTTCAACCCGGCGATTGATACGCTTCGGCTGCTGATAAAAGATGAGTGGATCGCCCACATTCAAGGCCTGTTGGCCGAAAACGGCCATCACCCGGACCTGGTTTTGAATGATTACGGTGACGACGGTGACGCCGTGGCGGGCGATGAGGTCTATACGGTCACGTTTAAGATTACCGGCAAATCACCCTATCATATGGTTTACGTATACCAGATCGATGGTCGCGATATCACCTTGACCGAGGGAGGCGGGTATGGATCTGGCCGCTTCCGTTGCCGATATATTCACCCTACCACCCTCAATCCGATCACCTGGCCATCCTCGTTTGCTTTCCCGGAAGACGAATGGAAGACAGGCCCTCCGATGGTAGTTGAATCCCCACCGTCGCTGCTGGGAATTGATGCTTACGATATCTTCCCGCAAGATTTTGTAGTGAGCCAGAACTACCCCAATCTTTTCAATTCCTGCACTACCATCCGGTTTCACCTCTCTGTTGCCACCGACGTCGACATTGTGGTCTACGACCTGTTGGGTCGGGAAGTAGAGCGGCTGATAGAAGGTTATAAGGAACCAGGGTATCACCGGGTTAATTGGGACGGCAGAACAACTTCAGGTCACGAGGTGCCCACTGGTATCTACATTGCCTGCCTGGTCACTCCGGAGCACACAAAATCCATCAAGATGCTATTATTGAAATAGCGTACATACAGTCCCGCAGAATGCGGGGATGCTGCTGAAGTAAGATACGGCATCCATCACATCCTCCTTATCTTCCAAGAGAGGGATAGGGTTAAATAATAACCATTTATGTTGGTTACATAATAAATGGGGTACATGGGTAACAGTTGATGATGACATGGCTGGCTGGGCCCCGCAGCCCACCGGGCCACATCGGTTCAGTGACCTGCCACGTTGAATCAGTAAGGAGCCGTTACTTCAGCAGCACCTTGCGGCCGGCGGACAGGAAGGAGCCCGACCGGGAACGCTACGCGGCTGATCGGTAGAACGGGAGAAGGGGAGCGTTGATTATTGAAAATTGAAAAATGAAAATTGAAAAATGAAGCATCGAATACAATAGATTGTTGCTAGAGAAGAGCCTGCCGGGGCCAGGACGGCTGGCAGTAAGAGAACGGGAGAGGGGGGTGAAGGGGAGCGCAGGGCGGTCTCAAAAAGGGGCCAAGGAGACACCCTAAAATTCAACAAAATCCATACAAAATTCAGCATTTTAAAATTTTTTCCCGACGGGAGGCCGGAATCTGCCTGTTGAAAAATGTCCCGCAGGGACTCCTTCGGAACAAAATGAGATCGCCACATCCCGACCTGAAGGTCGGGACTCGCGATGACGGATTGTCACGGCCACTGTGGGGCATCGCAGCGGTAGGGCCATATGGCGGCGGCATCAACATCGTGCCGGAATATAAGACCCTGGAAACGGTTTGTCGTTCGCCTGGTGCGCCTGGTGCGCGATATGCGCGAAAAAAAGAAGTTTCGAGTTACTGGCGAGCGGGACAGCGGCACTGGCAGTACCAAGAAGGGCTGTTGAGCG
>JBGVTM010000115.1 GCA_041862535.1 Candidatus Neomarinimicrobiota bacterium
GCAAAGGACCTTAAGGCGCCAGGCATTGCCGGAGTATCAGTCTGGTCATCGTCATCGCCCGCTACTGAGTCATCATCCTCGCCCTCAATGACGATAGACTTGCCGATGCGCAGCGCCCACCAATAGCCGATCAGAAGCACAGGCACTGACGTAACGAGACCGATCCAGATCACCGTGCCGAGATAATCGGAGGCACCAAGGTTCCCGGCGGCGGCGATCGGTCCCGGTGTAGGCGGCACGAGCGTATGCGTGGCATAAAGCCCGGATGCCAGAGCGACCGTCATGGTGGCCAGCGGGACCTGGGCCCTCTTTGCAACGGCCTTGTTCAATCTCGAAAGGATGACGAAGCCCGAATCACAGAAGACGGGGATGCTGACGATAGCGCCGATCAGCGACATGGCCAGGGAGGGACGATTTCTACCTACCACGCGCAGGATTACGTCGGCCATCTTGAGCGCACCGCCGGATTTCTCCAGAACCGTGCCGATGATGGTCCCGAAAATAATCACCAGTCCGATATAGCCCATCAAACTGCCAAAGCCTTCGGTAATTGAGGCAATGATCTGTTGCAGGGGCATCTTTACCGTCAAGCCCACCCCGAACGATGCAATAAGCAAGGCCAGGAAAGGGTGCAGTTTCAGGATCGAAACCAGGATGATTATGCCGATTATCGCCCCGATTAGAATGGGAATAAGTATCAGTCCCTCAAGCATTACCAAAGGTCTCCATTGTGCTGATTCTCGGACCCGGTGTGACCTGGTCACCTGATTCGGGTGGAAAATGCCACGGAAGGCAGCTGCACGGGTTGTGGGCTACCGTAGGTGCCGGCATGACCGGTTCCCAGGGAGAAGTATAAATACAATTGAGCTTCGGGAAAGCACCAGGCCGAATATAGGGCCTTCGAATATCATTGTGGAAACGCTGAGATCGGCTGCCAGGCTGCGAATAGAGGTGAACCGACTCCCATAGATTGAGACGCCCCAGGAAGCGTCATCCCCATTTCGCTTCCGGCCCTGTTCCTGCCAGCAGCGTGAGGAATCCAGCCCTACGGGACTCTGGCAATGGTGATGATCTTTATCGGCGGATTGAGTTTCTGTTTCTCGGCCGGCTGCCGGTGTATTTTTCGCACCAGCTCCATGCCCTCAACGACTCTACCGAAGGCGGCGAATCCCTGGCCGTCCGGGTTCCGGGCCCCGCCGAAGTCCAGCTCGGGCTGGTCACCGATACAGATGAAGAACTCGGAAGTGGCCGTCCCCGGCTCATTCCGGGCCATGGAAATAATCCCATCACGATGCAGAATCCCCGTTATTTCGGTCGTTTCATGCTCGATGGGCGTATGCATCCTCTCCTCCGATAACAGCCCACCCTGGATCACCGCTATTTTGACCTCATCGTCCGGTTGGTTATCCATTCGCACCACCCGGTAGAAGGAGGCCTCATCAAAGCAGCCGCCCTCAACGTAGCTCAGGAAGTTGGCCGATGTGATGGGTGCCCGGTCCTGGTAGATCTCAACCTTGATATCCCCCAACTCCGTGCTGATAACCACCTGCGGATGGTCTGCTGCCCGTCGGCAGGTAACGATAAGCACGACTGGAATCATCAGCAGGAAAGCCCAACAGAGCTTCATAATCGCTCCTCACGTGAGGTGGGGTTGCTGGCGTATTTGCCGGGAAGGTAGTTCCCAACCGCCGGGGATCAAAGCTTCGTCACACCTGCGTTACCCTAGTTTGATAGCCCGGGAATGCCCTGAGTCAATGACACCGGTGCGGCGGAAACGCGGAGTATGTTGTTCGTCAACCTTAAATCTACCGATCTACCAGTCTTGCGGCACCCGGTACAGGCGGCTGACGTCAAAACCATGTTGCTGAGCCATGGTTACCAGCCGGTCATAGAGTTCCGGCTCCATCTGCGGCTGCCGGCCCAGGATCCAGAGATATTTCCAGGAGGAGCTGGTGACGATGGCGTACTGGTATTCCACCGCGTCGAGGGCAATGATGCGGTAATCGGCGGCGAAGGGCCAGAAAAAGCGCACCTTCAGCCGCGCGGGCACGGCCAGGTCCGGCACCCAGGCGATCCCCTTGATATCAGACGGTTTCCCCTGGAGCGAATGGCGGAACCCCTGGTTCCGCACCTCGATCCGGCCGTCTTCCAGCAAAGTATAGGTGGCGGTTACGTTCACCAGGTCCCGCTCGAAGCGGTGCGGAAAGCGGGCGATCTCGTACCAGCGCCCCGCGTATTTATTCAAATCCACGTGCTGGACCAGCGGAATCTGCCGGGGACTGTTCTTCTCCAGCAGGGCGCAGGATATTATCAATAACGGGATGCTAACGGTGATCAGAAGCAGACCTGTACGCATTTTGTTCCTTTCTGTAGTCAGGTGATCGTTATAAACGAGGAGCTCCCGGTTCACGAAAGCTTCCCCCTGTCTCCAATGCAGGAATGTACGATGAGTTTAGCACAAATCTAATACAGTTCTTCTCCCACGATGCAGACGTGCCGGGTGACGCTTTGCTGCTGTGCATGCGGAGCCTGTCGAAGCATGAAAAGAGAAGCCCGGGGCTGGCGCCGGGATCAGGTACGAATGGAACTACCCCAGCGGGTGGGAGCTCACCGGGCACTCCAGGCGAGCCGGGGCAGGAAAGTGATGGAATACTTCAGGAGGAAGGTTCGATTGCTGCTAGTCGGCAGGGCCGGCACTTCGCGCTGGCGATCAGTATTCAGATCTTCGTCGTACACTAGGTACAGGTCGGTTCCCTCCCGCGGATTGTAGCGCAGCCGCAGATTAATCCCGACGACGTTAACCTCACTGCTATACTGGACGAAGGCACTGGCGGAAAGCCTGGTATTGATGGTCGTCATTACCCGCAGGCGTGCGATCCGGGCGTCGAACTTCTGCTGGCGGTCGGGAAAGGCCACCCGGTTAATCTGGTATTCGCCGCTGAGCTCCAGAAAGCGTGATACCACCCAGGCCGGGTCAATGCCCAGCGACAGGCGCTCCCCATCGTAATAGGTGCCCAGATCAGCGTCCAGGCGAACGTGAAAAAGACTGCTTTGGGGAGTTGCCAGGAAAGCGTTCAGTTCGGCATACCGGTAATCGCCCGGCGGAACGTAGGTGCTGCTGTCCTCGGACAGGTAAAAGGTTTCCTGTATGCTTTCAAACGTCCATCCTATTCTCAGGAAGGCGAAGGCACCCTTCTTGGTGCTTATACGCCACTCCGGAGAGATCTCGACCGTTTCAACGGAGCGGTCGGCGTTCCGCCAGTATACGCCCAGGTCCAGGCCCGGCAGGTGATTGTAGATCCTGGAGTCCTGGCCGGGGTACCAGCCGTAGGTAGCCTGGGCCCCGAGTCGCGTCACATCCGATCTTTGCAGGAATCCGATGCCCGGTTCGTAATCGGCGCCGGAATATATCAGGTCCAGGTCATAGCCCAGACCCCGGTTGGTGCGCCGCTCCCAGGCGGTGCGTAGCCGCCCGGAAGCAATCGTCGGGCGGCCGCCGGTCATTTGGGCCAGTGTATCATCAAAGGTCTGGGCCCAGGTATAGGTAAAGTAGTCATCGCCGGAAATCCGTAGTATCCCGTCCAGGCCGTAGGCGTAGTTGTAACTGCCGTTGCGGCCGACCCGGCTGGTCAGTATTCCCCCTATGTAGGAGAAAGGATTGAGTACCCGCCGACGGAGACGCAGGATACCGAAATTCTCGGAGGGAATGATCACCGTAGAGTCGTTTTCATCGTAGAGCTCGCTCCGGGCTGTTTGCAGGTCCAGCAGGCCGAGATCCCATTCCCCGCTGCGACCAACCAGGCGAGTGCCTCCTATGATAGGCATGGTCCCATAATCGCAAAGCCCGATGCACCGGGAATAGAAAAGACGGCTCTGCCTTCCGGTGCTGAAATCAAACAGGCTGGCACGCTCCTGGAAGAAAAGGCGCTTTTCGGGGAAAAAGAGACTGAATCTGGTCAGGTTCACCCGTTCATCGTCCGCTTCCACCTGGGCGAAATCGGTGTTCACGGTGAAATCGAGCGTGAGGTTACTGGTGAGGCCATACTTGATATCCAGGCCCAGGTTCCGGACCGGATCGTCGCCCACCGGCTCGTAGGCGGTTTGGGCGCTGTTCAGCGCAAAGGAGCGGCTGCCTCCACCCAGGACATAGGGCGTGATGTAAAGCGGCTTCCGGCTGAAAATCCCCTCGAATACCACATCCTGGGCGATGGAGGGCTTTAATCGGCCCCGGTCCCACTTGGGGGGAATTGCCGGAAAAGATTGAAATTCGTTTTTACGGCCGATTTTGCGCCAGGTAATGAGTCCCATCACCACGCGGCCCTGCTGATCCTGGAAACGCAGGCTGGAGAAGGGTATGCGCATTTCTACAAACCAGCCCTCTTCATTTTGCAGAACCGCCACGTCCCAGAAACTGTTCCAGCTGCTATTCCACGGTCCCCCTCGATGGAATCCCTCGGCGTCGTTGACGACCACCGCATCGGAACGGCTGCCGGATGGATTCGTTAAAAAGACCAGCGCATTTTCATTATCGTTGAAAGTGTCCAGGATCAGGGCAAATTGGTCGTCGCTGCTGTTGCGGGCCAAGCCGTCTCGCACCAGCACGTTGCCTCTGATCCCGGCGGGATCAGTGTCATAGAACTGTCCGGCCGCATACAGGTATTCGTCGTCGTAACCGATGCGGATATCACTGCGTTCGGTAAGGAGACCTCCAAAAACCGGCTGCTGCATGGTAAGAGGCAGGGGTTCGATGGCTTCCCAGGCCGCCTCATCGCTAAGCCCATCAAACTGGATGGGGCCTGGCAGCCGGGATAAAACCACCGCGTCTACTGATTGGGCCCGAATCAGGCCAGCGGTGAGAAAAAGGAGTCCCACCACACACTGGAACACTGCCGGGCCCAGTCCTGGCGTACTGGTTTTGCCCGCAAGCACTATGCCCATCGGAATGGCCTCACACGCTTCCGATCAAATTGCGTCCGGTGTATTATCAATAATATGGGCGTACGTCCTCAAACCCTTTTAGACTACCATATTAAAACTAAAAGAGACCTAACCTCATTCCAAGCCATTCCAAAACCAGCTTCATTTCATTGCCCGGGTGGGGAATTTTCTCACAACCTGATTATGAAAAGCGAAGGCTGGAGCGACCTGTAGGGTGCCTGCAGTGTATTACGCCTGATCACTATTGCGCCCCCGTTATGCATTTTATAATTGGAATCGGCATAAATGCTGACAACCTTTAGGGCACGAACGAGGTCTTTGTGTTAAACGGTACCGGCTGGTATGGGCCGATGCTTGGCAATTGCCGACCAGATATATGGCCTACTCCGCTAGAGCCTTCTGAATGTTAAATTACGGGTTGTTTAGGTAGGAACGGGTTTTGAAAGGGAATAGATGATTCTTCTCAACGGTCACGCTTATCACAAGGCGGAATAATTCACTATGTCAAAGTTCCTGAAGTATACACGCACGCGTACCGTCTGGCTGCTGAAGCTGGCGCTGCCGGTTGTGTTGTTGATGGGCTGCGGGGCCCGTGGTGACATCCCTATAACCACCCCATCGGAAAAGGCACAGCAGATATTCCTGGATGCACGCCAGGCGTATGAAAATATTCGTCTCGTTGAGGCCAGAATACTCTTCTCGAAGGCCATCCGGAAGGATCCTGATTTCGCCCTGGCCTATCTGTATCTGGCCCGCAGCACTGATGATCCGGAGGAACGGGAATCGAGTATGAAACGGGCCGTAGCTCTTGAAAGCGGTGTCTCCAAGGGCGAGCAGCTGCTGATTGATGCTTACCGGGCCTATTTACTGGAGAGCAACCGGGAGCTATGGGGGAAGCGCATCCGGGAATTAGCGCGGAAATATCCCCGGGACAAACGGGCCAACCATGAACTGGGGATTGTATACTTCTACAATTATGACGAACTGGACAAGGCCATCACTTACTACCTCAAAGCCATTGCTATCGACGCAGACTATGCGCCGACCTATAACATGCTGGGCTATTCCTACCGCAGAAAAGGGGAATACGAGCAGGCGAAGGAAGCTTTTCAGAACTACATCCGCCTGATCCCCGATGAGCCCAATCCTTATGATTCCATGGCCGACCTGCTTACCAAAATGGGCCGCTTCGAGGAGGCCATTGATTATTACCAGATGGCTATAGAGCGGGATCCCACATTCACACCTTCGCAGGGCAAGACCGGGATCAACTTGGTTTTTATGGGCCGGTATGAGGATGGTCGTGCGGCTATTCAGACTGCCGTGGAGACTGCGGTAACGCCCTCGTATAAAATCATGGAGATGGGCCGGATTGCACGTTCATATATTTATGAGGGTGAGTATCAGAGAGCTCTCGCGCAGCTGGATACGGTTATTCAGGCAGCCGCTGCAGCGAACCTCCCGCAGTTTGTGGCCGACGGTCACCTTGCGAAATGCATCCTTCAAATTCAAAAGCAGGATATTGATGCGGCCGAGCAGAGCCTGGCCGCATGCCGGGAAATGATGCAAGCTACTGGCTTCCCGACCCTCGAAAGGCAAGCATTTGAGCGGGCCACACAACTGCGTGAGGCCTACATCGCCGCCAAACGCAAGCATTTTGAAGCCGCACTGGCCGGTGCCGCTCAGCTCAAAACTGACATCGAAGCCGGGCATAATCCGGATGAAATGAAAAATATTTATTTTCCCCTGATGGGACTGATCTACTTTGAACAGGGCTCTTATGAAAAAGCTATCGAATACTTTCAGCAAGCGGATCAGGAAAACCCGCTTATTCTTTACCACTATGGTCTGTCAGAGGCCGGCGCAGGCCATCAGGACCGAGCCGCCGAGCTCTATTACAAAGCCGCTCACTGGAACGAAGATTATTTTAGCTATGCCCTGGTGCGCGCCAAAGCCCTGGCGGCCATAAAGGATTAGCCCCCAGCCGCACCGTCCCCCCGCAACTGACAACAGACCACGGACTACAGACGGCTATAGGCTCTCGCCCGATTCCGCCAGCTGCGCCTCGATCTGAGCTAGGATCGCCCACTCACGCTTCCGCAGCACCGGCCCCAACACCTCGTCCTGGTACAAAATCTCCAGAATCGTATCCACCACCATCTCCAGATCGGACTTGCCGATAGCACCCTCCTGCGGCTGGGTCAGACCGTCAATCACCCGCTGCAGCGTCGCCAGCGACCGCACCGGCCCCTCCGCGCTCTTGAACTCCAGGCGACCCGAGGCGGCCAATATCTGCTCCCGCAGATCACGCAAATCTCCCAGCAGCCGGGCCGTCTCCAGGGCTCGGCTCTCATCGGCTAGCTTCTCCGTACGCTGCAGTACCTTAGCCCGGCGGGCCGACCAGCCATGCGCTCGCGCCCAGATGGCAATGGTGCTCTTGTCAGGCTGCACCCCGAAAGACTCCTGCAGCCACTGCACAATCTCCTCAAAGGACATGCCATGGCAGTACAGGCTGAAGGCCTCCTCCCGCACCTGATGGCCGTAGGTCATCACCGCAGCCACTCCACCAGGCACCTGATAAGCCGCGGCAACCCGGCACCTCCGCCCAGCACCGCCCCCACGACCATACCAGCCGCCAGCGTGCGCAAAGGGTGCTCCCGCATCAGGGCCACCAGACCCCACCGGCACTCGTTGACCCGGTGGTACCGGACATGCTCCAGCTGCCACTTGAGCACCTCCGCCCGGAAAGCGTGAAAACGGGCCTCCAGGCCGGCCAGGCGTCCCGCTGCTTCGGGACCGGCACCCCCGACCACGGGGCCCTACTCCTTGCGCAGGTGCTTCAAGGCCGCCGCGTCCGCTACCTTGCCCGCCAGGCGTACCCGTTCACGGAAGTACCCCAGCAGATCCTGCACCGCCTGCTGGAAAGTGTCATTCAGATCCCTCTCCTGATCGGTGGGATTCATCACCTCCAGCAGCTTCTCCAGCAGGGCCTTCTGCAGCTCCGCCTGGGCCTGCAGCGTCGCCAGCAGCTTCTCCACGTCCGGAGACTGCGCCTTCAGCAGCGCCGCCGACTCCTCCGCCAGCACCTTGATCGCCGCCAACTTCTCCAGCAACGTCGCGTGGGCTTTATCCGCCGCCATGATCTCAGCGCTCCTCTATTTTTTTGAACCTGCCTTGGACTTGGCTTCCGCCTCCATGGCCGCAATCGCCTTGCGGATGAAGACCGGCACCAGCGGCAGCACCACCGTCAGCACGAAGGTCAGCAACAGCTTCACCATCGGCGCCAGCGACAGAACCCCCTGGCTATGGGCCTGCAGCAGCAGCGCGCTCAACAGCGCCAGCCCCGACAGGATATACGTCCGCGTTCCAGGCTTGAAAAAGGGTATCATGATCTCACTCCTCTGCATACTTGCGTTTCCATTACATGGCAACATTACGCACAACAGATAGGCCTTGTCGTTCGCCTGGTGCGCCCAGTGCGCGAAACAGGCGCAAAACCGCCCGCTCAGCGGACCGATAGCGCTTTAAGCACCGCCAAACCGCCGCACTCCTCCCCCATCAGCAACTATCCGTTAATAAATACCACCCCCGAATAGTGGCAACCTTTTCCACCATAATCCCGTCTAAAAGGCAGATCGTGCGGGAAATGAACACAACAAGGGAGCACTTGAGCATAAGGATTCGGAAATATGAAACTCGTCAAAATCACCGTCCTTCCTCTGGCTGCCGCCCTGATTCTGGTGGGTGTGTTACTGGCTACAAAAGATTATTCCACCACTGAAACGCAGTTCTTTAGCCTTGGTTATACTATCTCGTGGGGCTCCCGGAGCTTTGATGAAGCCGTGTGGCTGGCGGTAGAAGCCATTGCCGTCATCGAGGAAAACCTGCCCGAAGAAGTGGACAACTTCCGGGTAGCGGTCCTCCCAACCGATTCGGCCTACAGCGTCGTATATGTAGACTTTAATCGCGCCGGCCTGAGGCAACTGAAAGCAGGCCAGGTCGCACCCGAAATCTTCATCCGCGAATATGTGTCCTTCCATTAACCTCCGCCGGAAGTCTCCTGCTCTCCGGTGGGCTGCCGACCTGGCGGGATCTGGAGTTTCACCAGCTACCGGAAAACAGCCCTGAGCTGAGACAGGTTCCATGCCGCTCAATCAAGCCGACAGATGAGTCCTGATAAAGACCTCCTGAACGAAGGCTACCCCCTGCGCATCCGGCTCATCGTAACCGGCTTGGTGCTGGTGCTGGCCGTGATTGCCCTCACCTTCCCCCGCTTCACATCCCGGATCAGATTTAATCCCCAGTCCTTCGAAGAAGTGGTGGAGACCTTCGACATCCCCCCCACCCGCCAGTTCGAGGCCCCACCACCTCCGGCCCGGCCCTCCATCCCGGTGGAATCCGAAAACGAGAACCTCGCCGAGGACATCACTATCGAGGAAACCGAGCTGGAAAATTTCGAGTGGGAAGCACCACCACCACCGCCAATTGAGGAAGGCCCGGTCG